>JAYFQW010000018.1 GCA_034926675.1 Clostridia bacterium
CGTGAACGCCATGTTCGTGAAGAAGCCTGAACGGCTGGAGGCTCTTGCATATGTAGTGCTCCTCGCAGCCCTGGTTCGTGCGATCATCCAGCGACGAGCAAGGCGTTATGCTGAAGCCACTAACGAGGAGTTGCCGATCCCGGGAAAAAGGACAACAAAACGGCCTACAGCACGGATGATATTGGATTCGTTTGATGCTGTCATCGTTGTTCAGCTTCCTGATGGCAGTCGGCTGCTTTCTGAATCAAAACTGTTTCCGGATAAAATGTTCCGGGCTCTGGGAGTATCGCCGTCGGTCTACATCACAATTCCGCAAGAAAACCGCTTCCTCTGAAAACCAAGCGATTCAAGGCCCGAGGGTGCTGAATATGGGCTGTAATCAGTACAGTGAGGGGCAACGCCTGCCAGAACGTGAGCACCACTTTCGCGGTAAGAAGTGCTGATGCATAGCATCCGACTGCGAAGAACGCCACTGTGCCCAGTTGAGCCCGGCATAATGCTGTAAAATGGCCTTTGAACTGCGACATGGAAGCAGTCATGCGAGTCGGGCGAGGCTCAACCGCTGCCGACCGGAGCGCTTGCTGCGAGGCCGAGCCGGAGTACAATGCTCACCCGGCTTGGGCGGAATCACCAACTGCGGCAAGACGGACCAACGGCAGGAAGATGGAGCGTCACGGGTGGACCTAGGCGTGGTCCTCCCAGGTTACCTGGGCATCAACCCATTCTACGAGGATCGATTTTATAGCACATTTTGGACTTGACCGGTAGAGATCAGGAGCTGACCCGAACTCCGGTGTTTCGGCCAGGGTGAGTACTGGGTTCGTATGCCTGCGGGCATGCACATTGACTGAGCAGTCGCCCAGCAGGTCGTATGGCCGGCTGGACGATTGCTTATTGCCATCCGAAGTGACACGGCACATGTTGCTTGCATGCAATAGCATACGATGATACAGTACTTTCAAGGGGGTAGACTGGTATGGGAAACGGCGCCAGGCTGAAGAAGATGACGGTTGCGCTTCCTGCTTCGCTGGTTGACAGGCTCAGGATACTTGCAGGCAGCAAGCGCATTCCGTCAGCCAATGCTGCTGTTCGAGAGGCTGTTGAACGGTACATCGTCGATCTGGAACGCGAGGATTTTCGGAAGGCAATGGAGGCCGCGGCCGCTGACTCCGAGTTCTTGAAGGATGTTGCGACTATAGAACGCCATTTCCAGCATGCTGACGCTGAGAGCGCAAGGATGATCTCGGAATGGTAAACTACAGATGGTCGATATTCTGGGCAGACCTTGATCCGGTGACAGGATCTGAGCAGGGAGGCCAGCGTCCTGTCCTGGTTGTGTCTGCTGAAGAGGTCAATCAGCACCTTCCAATTGTCACCGTGCTTCCGCTCACATCAACCAAGCCCGGCCGCAGGGTATACCCTACGGAGGTTCTATTGACGGAGAACGCGACCGGGCTTCCTAAGGATTCCCTAGCCATGGCGCACCAGATACGGACCATTGCCAAGAGCAGGCTCGGGGAGGCGTGTGGCCTCATATCTGACGTGTCGATCCGAATCCAGATCGAGGGAGCCATGGGACGACATCTTGGCTTACCTAGCACCCGCTGAACCTTTGCCTACTGCATATCGCACAGGATTCGGGAGGGATTCTGCCTTGTGAGTCCGTGTTCTGGATGTTACTATCTGAGCTAGATAGCCATTAGGAGGCCGACTAACAGATGAGCCAGCGATCCTTCAGTGCCGATAGATCAAACGCTGCACTCGTACATGATGGGGAAGCCATACCTGGGCATGCGGCGCCGTCTCCCTCATCAGAGGATGCCTCCGGGATACTGGAGACGGGCGCTGGCTCGGGCAGGGTTCCCGGCGTGCCTGAGATTGTCGCACAGCTCAGCGCGGAGCTGGGTGTTGCACTGCCGTTCATTGAAAGTGTGATTCGGCTTCTGGATGAGGGCAACACCATTCCGTTTCTTGCCCGCTACCGGAAGGAGCAGACTGGAGGCCTCGATGAGGAGGTCCTTCGGTCCATCCATGAGCGGGTGGACTACATGCGCAGCCTGGCCGCGCGCAAGGATGAGGTAATCCACCTGCTGGAGGAGCAGGGGAGTATCACGCCAGAGATCAGGCAGGCGCTGGCGGCGGCGGATAGTCTTCAGCGAGTGGAAGATATATATCGTCCCTTCCGCCCTAAGCGGAGAACGCGTGCGAGCATTGCCAGGGAGCAGGGCCTGGAGCCGTTGGCTACGTGGCTGCTATCCAGGCCGTCGCTGGGGGACCCACTGCAGCAGGCCGCGATGTTCGTCAATCTCGACAAAGGCATCGAATCCGGAGAGCAGGCCCTGGCCGGGGCTCGTGACATCGTCGCCGAAACGCTATCCGATGACCCCGACGTGCGCACGTGGGTTCGCAGGTGGACATCGCGCAATGGCATGGTGGCGACGGAGGCCGTGGATTCGGCGCTTCACACTCCGTATGAGCAGTACTATGACTATCGAGAGGCAGCGGGCCGCATCCCGCCCCATCGTGTGCTTGCGATCAACAGAGGTGAGCGGGAGAAGGCGCTTCGAGTTCGAATCGAAGTGGATGAGGAGCCTGTCCTCGGTTACCTGCGATCCTGGACCACAAGGAGTGGCCCGCAAAGCAGTCCCGCAGATTCGGAACTTGTCCTGGCTGCGCGGGACTTGTACAAGCGCCTGCTAGCCCCGGCTGTGGAACGCGATGTGCGCAACCAGCTCACCGAGGTAGCCGATGCGCAGGCGATCCGAGTTTTCGCAGCCAACTTGAGGGCCCTGCTGCTGACGCCACCCATTCGGGGCAAGGTGGTAATGGGCGTTGATCCCGCGTATCGCACCGGGTGCAAGATAGCGGTAGTAGATCACACTGGCAAGCTCCTAGAGATCGCAGTCGTCTACCCGACCCCTCCCCACAACCGGGTAGGGGAGGCTGAGCACACCCTGCTACAGATGATCGAACGCTGCCATGTGGACGTTATCGCCATAGGAAACGGAACAGCGTCTCGCGAGACTGAGGCATTTGTCTCAGGCATGATACCGAAGGCCGGCCGTCCGGTGGCATATGTGATGGTGAACGAGGCAGGAGCGTCCGTCTACTCCGCATCCGCGACTGCGCGTGAGGAGTTCCCTGATCTGGACGTATCAGAACGCAGCGCCGCCTCAATCGCAAGGCGGTTGCAGGACGCCCTCGCGGAGTTGGTGAAGATCGAGCCGAAGGCAATAGGGGTCGGTCAGTATCAGCACGACGTTGCCGAGAAAGAGCTCGCCAAGGCTTTGCAGGCTGTAGTCGAGTCCGCCGTGAACAGCGTGGGAGTGAATGTGAACACAGCGTCAGCCGCTCTGCTCTCGTATGTCGCGGGCCTGAGCCCTGCGGTGGCAGGGAACATCGTGAAGAAACGCGATGCGGATGGAGCATACGCCAGCCGGAAGGCGCTTCTCACAGTGCCTCGACTTGGCCCAAAAACCTACGAGCAGTGCGCGGGCTTCCTGAGGATCCCTGAGGGCATGAACCCCCTTGACAACACCGCGATTCACCCTGAGTCGTACCCGGTGGCCGAGAAGCTCCTGGCAGAGCTGGGGTTCTCCGTGGACGATGTGGCCGGAACGAGAAGGTCTGAACTGACGGACGCACTCGGGAGGTTGGCGCCTCAGGAGTGGGCGGGACAGCTCAGTGTGGGCCAGCCTACCCTGGAAGATATCGTGGAGGCGCTCTTGCGGCCTAGCCTAGATCCCCGGGACGATCTGCCCCCGCCTGTTCTTCGCACTGACGTTTTGACTATGGACGACCTGCATACGGGAATAGTGCTTCAGGGCACCGTCCGCAATGTGGTGGACTTCGGCGCGTTCGTCGACATAGGCGTGCATCAGGACGGACTTGTGCACATATCTGAGCTTTCCGAAAGATACGTGAGGCGCCCGCTGGACGCTGTGAGCGTGGGCGATGTGGTATGGGTGCGCGTACTGTCGATCGATAAGGAGCGAAACCGCATCGCGCTATCGATGAGAGACGCGGCGCGGCCTTGAGCGTCATCGCCTGACGCAAGAAACGCTTGCCATGCATGGAGGAAGTGTGATGTTTGTCTGAGAGCAGCAACAGCAGCCTGGTGAGGTTCGCGGGCATTGTGGCGTTAGGGTCGGTCGCAAGCAAGATACTGGGCTTTCTTCGAGAGACCGCCCTGGCCTCCAGGTTCGGCTCCACATACGCTACCGACGCGTATCTGATGGCTATGATAATCCCGACTCTCATCCTGATGGGAGTGGGCCCCGCGGTCACGACCACTCTTATTCCTGTGTTCACCGACATTGAGAAACGGAAGGGCCGCACTGCCGCATTTCAGTCGGTGACGAGCATCGTGAACGCGTGTGTGCTGGTTGCTGCGATCATATCGGGTGCAGGCATGGCTCTTGCCCGCCCTCTGGTGCATCTTGTGGCGCCGGGGTTCGGGCCTGAAACCTATGAACTCACGGTGACCCTCACTACGATCATGTTCCCGATAGCGGTCTTCTCCACCATCACGTCGGTGATCACCGGGCTCCTGCACGCCGTGGGCAAGTTCGCAGCTCCGGCGCTGACGGGCCTTGCACAGAACGTAGTCATCATCTCATCAATAGTGTTCTTCGGAGGCAAGTACGGAATCACGGCGGTGGCAGTTGGCACACTGCTTGGGGCGGCATCGATGCTGGCTGTACAGCTTCCAGCACTTGCATCGGTGGGATATAGGCACCACATCATGCTGGACTGGCATGATGAAGGGCTCCGGCAGGCAGGGCGGCTTATCGCGCCTATCGTTGCTGGATCTGCCGCTGGGCAGGCCGGGACCATCGTCATTCGCACCCTGGCCTCCCGCCTGCCGGAGGGATCCATCACCAACCTGAACTACGCCCAGCGCCTCGTGGGGCTTCCGGTTACGGTGCTGGGCGCCTCACTCATTACTGTGCTGTACCCGACACTGGCAAGGCTCTACTCGCGGGATTCGGGGATCGGCCCCGCTGGCGGCAGTGGCGAGCTGGATCTGCGGGGCACTCGCGGTTTGAGGGGCACACCAGATCTGCGCAGCTCGCGGGGTCCGCGTGGCCGCATGGGTCCGGGTCCGAAGGGGGATTTCCTCCGAGCCTCCGAGAGGGCAGTTGGCATAGTGTTCTTCGTCCTAGCTCCAATGGCCGTAGGGCTGATGGCTCTCTCAACGCCTGTTGTGCGCTTGGCTTTCGAGCGTGGAGCGTTCACTGATCAATCTACTTCCTCAACGGCGATCGCCCTGGTCTACGCATCAATCGCGATTCCGGCCATGAGCCTCTCCGAGCTCATGAGCAAGACCTTCTATGCGATGCATGACACCATTACCCCGATGCTGGTGGGAGTTGGCGCAGTAGGGGTGAATGTGGTGATAAGCATTGCACTGGTGGGGACAATGGGCCACGCAGGACTGGCTCTGGCGGGTTCATGCCAGCCTATCGCGGTGTTTGTCACACTGTACCTGGTGTTTCGGGCGAGGGTGAGGCGGACAGCGTCGGGGCAGGCGCCCGGATACTCGCTGGGTTCATCTGCGCTGAAGACTCTAGTCGCCACTTGCGTGATGTCGGTTTCTGTGGTGGCCTTCGCAGGCTGGATTGAGAAGGTCGTGCCTGGCCATGGGACGGGGCAACAGATCATTCGGCTGGCGACTTCGGTTGGAGCAGGAGGGGTCGTCTACATTGCCGTTGCCGCTGCGCTCAGAAGCGAGGAACTCTGCTTTGCAGTGGGCGCCGCCAAGAAGAGGATCGCGGCGAGGCGCTAAGGGTAAGGGCCTCCCCGTCTCTGGCTGAGCAGTTCGTACCCACTGTAAGAGGATACAGAGTCATTCGGGTGTGTCCAAAGCGACACACCTGCACCAAGTACACCATGTCCAACAGGCAAAACTGCGTTCAGGTGCAGGCCTACTATGCACCACGTCGTATTATCTCCCAATAGACCTGCGCCCGGGAAAACGGTCGGCGGCGGGCTGGCCACGAATGCAGACCCAGTCAATTCACGGCGGGCGTCTGCTTCTCTGAGTCACCTGGGCCAGGAGTACAATGAGGGGGATGCCAAAATGACCAGAGGGGTGCGGTCCAAGCTACTCTTGACTACAGTGCTCGTGGTTGCCCTACTAGCGACTGGCGTTGTGCCTGCCTTCGCATGCACGTCCATTCCGGTGGGCAAGGGCGCATCGGTGGATGGGTCTGTTCTCACAACGCACACCGACGACTGCGGATACTGCGACCCGCGCGTATTTCTCATCCCGCCTGCAGACCACAAGGAAGGCGCTATGAGGCCAGTCTACAGCACGCCATCCTTTAGAAGCCCTGACGATCCATACTTCGAGCCTCTTGTTCTGCAGGGCGAGATCCCGCAGGTGAAGCACACTTACGGCTACTTCTTCGGCTCCTACGGCATGATGAACGAGAAACAGGTGGCCCTCGGAGAGACTACGATCGGGAACAGAAAGGGCCTCAATACTCCCACCGGAATGTTCGACGTCGTTGAACTCTCGAAGATTGCGCTTGAGAGGAGCGCCACGGCTCGCGAAGCCATTGCGGTTATGGGTGCACTTGCTGAGGAGTATGGCTACCGCGATAGTGGGGAGTGCCTAACCGTGGCTGACCCCAACGAGGTATGGCTGTTCGAGATCATGGGTTCGACTCCGCTGCACGACAGCGCCGTGTGGGCGGCCCAGCGTGTGCCCGATGATCACATCAGCGTGAGCGCGAACCGTTCCAGAATCGGGGAGATCGATCTGTCGAATCCGGATTACTTCATGGCGTCGAAGAACATATTCAGCGTGGCCGAGGAGATGGAATGGTGGAGCCCAACCTCTGGGAAGCCATTCGTGTTCTACGAGATCTACGCTCCAAAGGCCAACGTGTACAACTCCAGACGGGAGTGGCGGGTGCTGTCCCTCGTGGCTCCATCTCTCGACCTCGACCCGTGGTCGGCGCGTTTCCCGTTCTCGGTGAAGCCCGATAAGAAGGTCTCGGTCGACTTCATCAACTCGATTCAGCGCGACCACTACGAAGGCACTGAGTTCGACCTAACCAAGGGTCTTGCCGCGGGTCCCTTCGGAACCCCGGACAGATGGGCCACCCCGGGCAGCCAGGGTGGAGCGTGGGAGCGCGCTATCTCCATATTCCGGGCCGCCTACACCTGGACTGCACAGCTTAGGAATTGGCTCCCCGACGAGGTTGGAGGCGTGCTCTGGTTCGGCAGCGACACCGCCCATGCCACGGTGTACGTGCCCTTCTATGCGGGCATTGCCAAGCTCCCGGAGGCCTACACAATCGGCACGACCATGAAGTTCAACAAGGATGCCGCGTGGTGGGTGTTCGACTTCGTGGAGAACTTCGCGAACCTCAAGTACTCCTACATGATCAAAGACATCCAGGCCAAGCAGAAGGAGCTCGAGGGCCGGGAATTCGCAATGCAGCCAGCAATAGATATGGCCGCGGCGGATCTGTGGAAGCAGAGTCCTGCACTCGCCCGTGAGTTCCTCACTCAGTACTGCGTGTCCAACGGCACGAGTGTGGTGAAGGCCTACTGGGACTTCGCTGAGAGTCTCATCGTGAAGTACAATGACGGATACCTGAATGACCCGAAGGTCGGCTCAAGCGTTGGATACCCTGCTGAGTGGCTGAAGGGCGTCGGATTCGGGCCCCTGCCTGTTCCTACGAAGTAGAACTGACCCTGGGAAACCATGGTCAAACGGATTCGCGGGCACGTTGCGAAAGGCAACGTGCCCGCGTTCCTTTTGGAGGTGGGAAGTACGGAGTCAGCCGTCCTTCCCACAGTCAGTCGTGTGCATGTCGGCACGAAGCCGGTACGATGTCGTAAGTTGTCAGTACGGAATTCGTACTGGGTCATCGCTTAACCAGTACGGAATTCGTACAACCCTAGGCCTCATTCCCTGCAAATCGGGTCTGGCGGACCGAAAACGAACCAGAAAGTGGAGATTATCGCCCGGAATGCAGCCTGCGGTGCTCTTTTCGTGGGCAACAACGCAGTTTTCAGAGACCGTCCGCCGGATTTGGCTTCTGCACAGTACGGAATCCGTACTGGTGTCCGGTGATGCCAGTACGAAATCCGTACTGGGTCTCGGAAATACTAGGTGCGCTGGTTGTGCTGAGGATGCGTAAAGGTTGTTCAGTGCGGTCTACTTATCGCCTAGCTGGTTTCCCGTCGCTGACTACGATTCCGAGTTCTCCTGGGCCGGGCTGATCTGCTCCTCAGGGGCAGAGGCTGTCCGCACGACCATCCGTGGATCTAGCGCGTCGCGCAGGCCATCGCCCATGAAGTTCACGCTCAGCACTGCGAGGAGCACGAACAGGCCTGGGAACACTGTGAGCCACCATGGCCGGCCATAGTCGCCCCCTGCGCCGAGGATGTAGTCCATTGAACGCTGCAGCATGTTCCCCCATGACGGGGTTGGCGGCTGTATTCCTAGGCCGAGGTAGCTCAGTGCCGACTCAGCGAGGATCGCCGAGCTCACCCCCAGCGTTGCAGACACAATCACGATCGGGAACAGGTTCGGAAGCATGTGCTTCCACAGTATTCTCCCGGTCTTCGATCCAGAGGCTCTGGCCGCCTCGACGAATGGCTGTTCACGTAGGGAAAGCGTCATTCCGCGCACCAGACGAGCTGTAGACATCCAGCCGAATATGGTCAGTATGACTATGATGTTCGCGAGTCCGCCTCCGAGGAACATCGCGCCGATCAGGAGCACAGGGAGTGTGGGAACCGACAGCATCAGGTCTGTGAACCTCATCAGGACGCCGTCGACCATCCCTCCCACGAATCCGGACACAACACCGATGAGCGTTCCCACCAACGCAGAGGACACGGCTGCAGCCACTCCCACGAACAGGGATATCCTGCCTCCGTACATGATGCGCACAAGCACGTCATGGCCGAGTTCGTCGGAGCCGAACGGGTGGACCCGCGACGGCGGAGAGAACACGTTCATCAGGTCCATATCGTCGATTCTGTATGGGCTGATGCAGGGCACGATAATCGCCGTGATCACGAGGGTGCAGAACACGCCGAACCCGACGGCCGCAAGCTTATGACGCTTGAGCCTCTTCCAAATGCTCTTCCAGTTGCTCATGAGTAACACACCCGCGGGTCGGCCACGGCATACAGCACATCTGCTGCAAGGTTAGATACTACTGTGAGTGTCGCAAGCAGCATCAGGCAACATAGAGCCAAGTTGAAGTCACCGCCGATTACAGCCTGGTGCATCAGACGTCCCATCCCCGGCCATGCGAAGATGGTCTCGACCACGACCGCGCCTCCGAAGAAGTAGGGGATGTCCAGGGCTGCGATAGTGAGCACAGGTATGAGCGCGTTTCTCATGGCATGCTTAACAAGCACTGTGCGTTGGCTGAGTCCCTTGGCCCGCGCAGTGCGGATGTAGTCGGTATCCAACACCTCAAGCAGTGATGTCCTCACGTACCTCACCCAGTAGGCCACCTGGACGAAACCCAGCACGATCATGGGGAGGAGCAGATGCTTCAGCCGGTCGGCAACAATGGCCCACCAGGATCCGGTGACCATGCTCGCGACCCCGCCTATGGGAAGCCACTTGAGTTTCACTGAGAAAGCCATGATCGACATGAATCCAAACCAAACGGGGGGCATCGATAGGCCGAGGAACGCGATGAACGTGACCACGTAGTCGAAAGTGCTGTACTGTTTTGAAGCGGAGATCATGCCGATCGGAAGCGCTGCCAGGAGCCCCAAACACCATGCGCTCATCGTAAGGAGAAGCGTGTTTGGCACCCTGGACTTCACAAGCTGCATCACCGGGATCTTGTACGTGCTGGAATATCCCCAGTCGCCAACCAGTACGCTCTTGAGCCAGTGGAAGTACCTCACGTAGATGGGGTCGTTCAGGTGATAGTACTCCCGCAGCCGTGCGATGGACTCCGGCGAGACTGCGCGCGGATTCTCAAGGCGCATTGCAAGGAGCGGATCGCCGGGTGCAAGTGCAATCAGGCTGAACGCGATGATCGAGATAAGCAGCAGCAAAGGCACTGCCCCGAGTATCCTTTTCGCGATGTATAATCCCACTGCTAGTCCGCTTCCCAGGCGCAGGCGCAGGCGCAAATCCCGCGCCTGCGCCCGGGAGGCTTCCTCCTCTCCGGGACTTCTACGGTCAAAACATCAGCAGCTCAGTAGGTGCTTTGCTAGAAGCATCCCAGATCCGAGTTGCACGCGAACTAGGTCCGCTATTGGAACGACGCGGTAGTTGAGTTCCTTCTCCAGATCCGCGCAGCCTCGGGAGATGGCGCGGTCGAGCTCGTTCTCAGCCTCTTTCAGCCGGGCCGTCTCGCCGTTCCTGCCCGCACGCTTCAGCTCACCCCGGACCAGGCGGAGCAGCATGCCCATTGACAGCAGGTCATAGAACCTGGATATCACGAGATTGTCGAAGGTCTCCGCCTGCGTCGCAGGCCTCGCCAGATCTTCCGATGTTTGAGCCCAGTTTCTCTCTGCCTCGATCCCCGCAGGGATGCGCTTCAGATTGTCATAGACGGCAGTGTAGAACGGAGAGCTTTTGTCGGAGATCTCAGGGTCGATTCTGTTGAGAATCTCCCCGATGTGCTTCCAGTGCTTCTCCGACAGGTCTAGGCGCTCAAGGAAGGTCTCTCTCCGGCTCCTTGCTGTGGGGCTCTGGTCTCCGATTCTCGGATCGAAGTAGTAGGGCAGTTCGCAAACTAGCGAGAAAGTGCCGGAAACGGTGAGAGCGTACTCATCGCTGCCTGCGCCCCCCGAGATTAGGGACGCCGGGTCCTCCGCCTTGGAGTGCTTCTCGTAGTAGTCGTAAGTGTCCTTCATGCCGAAGAGGCCGAATACCGCCTGAGCGTATTGGGCGCAGTAAGGCACTTCCGGCTCGCCCAGGGCCAACGGGATCGCGTGTTTGGCAGCCAGCTCGTGGAAGCGGCCATACAGCTCAGGGACGTCGCCGGTGATGTACCAATAGGCGCCGCCGAACCCCGCATTGTGTAGGGAATACATGAAACGGGGCTTCTCATTGTCGATGATCTTCATCAGGCACTTCGTCTCCGGCAGCGGCTGATCGAAATGGAGCGTCTTGTAGTCGATCGGGAAAGTCCATTCGACCTGCTGATATCCTGGCGGCCGGTAGAAGGCTCTCACGTAGGTCTCAACATCGAACGGTCCATTGAACCATCCTTCGTTCAGTTTTGTGCCGTCAGGATCGATGCACTTGATGATGTACCATGTGTAATCCAGTTCCCGTCTTAGGTCTGCATCGGCAGCAAGTCTCTCCGAGACATAGTCGAGCATCATGGCGCCGATCGGCTCGTTCGGATGGGGACATCCGAACATGAGGGCAACTCTCTCGCCAGAGCCGATCTTCAGGCTCCTGATGGGCGTCCCATTTCGGGACGCCCCCAGTTCCACAAGCTCCACCACATCGGGATACCTTCTAGCCAGTTCCTCTGCTCTCTGATTGAGTTCATCCACGGTGTAGAACCGAGTGTAGTTCGGTACGCCTTTCAGCAAGCCATCGAGGATCTCTTGAAAAGCCAATCGCATTCACTCCTAGTGGCACGATTAGTCCCATATGTCGGCACTGGAATGACCAGTGCCGGAACGATCAATGCTGGTACGACTAGTTCTGAATGTACCAGTTCTGTATGATCCAGCCGAGGCCGTTGTCGTATCCGGAATCGAAGCTCTTGATGTTCTTCTTGGCGAAGTGGTTGGCCGGCGCCGCGACAAGGGGTATCACCGGCAGTTCCGTGGTCCACTGGACCAAGTGCTTAACGTAGAGCTCGGTCTTAGCGGCTGGATCAAGAGTTGCGGCGGCCTTTCGGATGAGCCTGTCGTTCTCCGCGTTGATCCATCCCACCTGATTGACTCCACCCCAGGCGTTATCGTCAGACGGCGTCAACTCCGAATCCCAGTAGTTCGCCGCCTCATCCGATACCCCGTAGCCCCATCCCACCAACGACATGTCGAACTGTCTGTGAGGCATGAGGTCGCCGATGACTACGTTAGCCGGCTTGTTGTCGATTGTGATCGCGATGCCTACGTCCTTGAGCATCTTCTGGATCAACTGTTCACTCATCTCCGTGTCTTTCGAGCCCGCAGTGCCAAGAAGGGTGTACTTGAACTTGACTCCGCCCTTCTCGAGTACGCCGTCCTTGCCCAGTTTCCATCCAGCCTCAGCCAAGAGAGCCTTGGCCTTTGCTGGATTGTAGGGGTACTTGGCCACCCGAGAATCTGCCAGAGCGTCGCGCATCATGTGCAGTGGAGTGATCCAGGCATCGCAGAGCAGGGCTTTGCCGGAGTATACTACGGTGTTGATCGCATTTCTATCGATCGCGTACATGATAGCCTGACGGACCTTGATATCCGAGAACGCCGCGTGCGGCTTTGAGAGGTTATTTGGATCCCAGAAGTTCAGGTACAGCAGGTCGGGCGCAACAGTTGGCGTGAAGCTCACGTTGAACTGGTCTCCATGCTCCGATGCGAGTTTCAGAGCGTCACGCAAGGTGAGAGTGTACCGGCCGAAGTCTATGTCTCCCTTTATGACTGCCGCATTGACCACGCTGGAATCGGGGATTATCTTGATGAGTATCTTGTCAATGTTTGGCCGGCCCATATAGTAGCCGTCGAATGCCTCAAGGAGCACGTACTCGCCGCGCTTGTACTCCTTAAGCTTGAACGGCCCGGACATAATGGGCTTGTTGGTCACTTCCTGAACGAACTTGTTCCAATCGCCGCTCTTCTTCGCCTCATTGTACAGCGGCTCGAATAGGTGCTTCGGCAACTGGAACCATCCGTAGTAGTACGAGTAGACTGATGAACCCAGGAACGCGCTGGAGTCCACCTTATCCAGGTAGATCTTGAACGTGTACTTATCTAGAAGCTGGGCTTTTGTGACGTTCTTTTCGAAGTAGTTCGCCGAGACGGGCACATCTGTGTCCTGCATCACCTTGAGCTGGAACAGAGCGTCCTCCGCGGTGATGTCCTTGCCATCATGCCACTTCATGCCCTTGCGTACTTCAAAAGTGACTTCCATCTTTCCATCGCTGGCTATCTTGATCAGCCCGTTCTCGAGAGACGGAAGGCGCTTGATCATCCTCGGGAAGTAGAATCCGTCCTGATCGGATCCTGTATTGCCATCGCCGATGATGTTGCAGATGGTCCACGTTGCTCCCGATGATGTTACTATCGTGTTGAATCCCGGGGGCTCTGCTGTGAAGGCAGTGACGATAGTGCCTCCACGCTTGGGCGGGTTGGCCATCATGTATACGGCCTTCGCAACCTCGCGCCTGGTGGCTGCCTCTAGTGGCGCTGAGAGGCGCCCAAGGCGGTAGCCGAGTATCTGTCGATCAGATCTGTAGGCAAGCGTCATGGCGCCTACGGCATACGCCGGCACTTTCTCCTCATCATTTGCGGAAAGCACGGGCTCCTTTATGGAACTGGCTTCGCCCGCCAGGCCGAGCGCGTTGGTAGCCCAGACTGCCATGTCGGCGCGCTTCACGGGCGCCTGGGGGTCGAATTTCTTGGTGGACGGGACAGCAATCACATTCGCCTTGACCAAACCCTCAACATATGGATAGCTGGGATCTGACGCTTTGAGATCAGTGAAGCTAGGAGAGGCTGGTTTCACGGTCTGGATGCCTCGTGCCTTAGCCAGAACCGTAGCGAAGTCTGCGCGAGTGACCGTTTTGTCAGGTTCGAACACCTTGCCCTGCGTGGGCGCGAGCAGACCCTTGCTCACAACGAACTCAATGGCCGCGGCGTCCCGATCATCTGAAGCAATGTCCTGGGGAAGCACAGACGGAGCCGCATTCCCGGCAAGTGCACAGAGGACAAGAACCGACAGTGTCATGAGTGCGAGAAGCCATCGCGATAGGGCTTTTTGTCCGCGCACGGTATCCATCCTATTCTTCATCTCCTTATCTAGTCTGCCAGTTGATAGCCGTAGCCGGCACTCCCATACAGAATCCACTACTCAGAGATCTTGTTGATCAGGCCGTGAAACACCCCCTCATACCCGTTCGGGGCCTCCCATAGCGGTCAACTCATTTCCAGTGGACATGAGTTGACCTGCTAATTCAAACTAGTTCGAATTGAGCCGGTTGAGCCGTGAAGAACTTGGAAAATGACATGTCACGTAGTGCTCGTTGCCTATGTGGGTTACGGCTGGATCAGTCTGCGAGCAGATATCCTGAGCATATCGGCACCTTGTGTGAAACCTGCAGCCACTGGGCAGTTTCACGGGGCTTGGCACGTCGCCCTCAAGGATGATGCGTTGCCTCTTGTGCTTGGGGTCGGGGATTGGGACTGAAGACAGAAGCGCTTCAGTGTAAGGGTGCTGTGGGTTGATGTAAAGTTCGTCCTTCGGTGCAAGCTCGACGATCTTCCCTAGGTACATCACGGCTATTCTGTCGCTTATGTGCCTGACCACACTGAGGTCATGAGCGATGAACAGGTATGTCAACCCGAAATCATTCTGCAAGTCCTGGAGGAGGTTTATCACCTGCGCCTGAATCGACACATCGAGGGCCGACACAGGTTCATCGCATACGATGAGTTTGGGCCTGACTGCGAGTGCCCTTGCTATTCCGATCCTTTGCCGTTGACCACCGGAGAACTCGTGCGGGTACCTCTTCAGATGATATGGCGCAAGCCCCACCACTTCAAGGAGTTCCTGTACGCGCCTGTCCCGCTCCTTTCCCCTGGCCAGCCCGTGGACTTCTATGGGTTCCCCTATGATGTCGCCAATACTCATTCGCGGGTTCAACGACGCATAAGGGTCCTGGAACATTATCTGCATGTCCTTGCGGAGCTCCCGCATGCCTTCACCGCTCAGTTTCAGGATGTTCCGGCCCTCGAAGCAGACGTCGCCAGAGGTGGGCTCAATGAGCCTGAGTATCAGCCTGCCTGTGGTGGACTTGCCGCACCCGCTTTCCCCTACGAGTCCGAGAGTCTCGCCGCGGTTGATGCAGAAACTGACCCCATCAACGGCCTTGACTGTCGCCGATCGTCTGGATGGTATGAACCCTTTCTTCATTGGGAAGTGTTTCACAAGGTCCCTCACTTCAAGCAGAGGCTCGGTCATAGACGGCAGTCCCCCCTAGTTCAGCTCAGATCCGCGTTCAACTGCGTTCCAGCACCTTACTTCATGGTCATCCTTGATGTCGACAAGCGGCGGCTCCTGCTCCCTGCATATGGGCTGAGCCCAGTTGCACCGAGGATGGAACCTGCAGCCTTTGGGCATGTTGAATGGGCTTGGCACAACGCCCTTGATCACCTGCAACCTCTCAGATCTCTCATTCAGCTTCGGGATTGATCCCAACAGGCCCACAGTGTAAGGATGGGCAGGCTTTTCGAATATGCTGCCCACATTCGCCCTCTCCACGATCCTGCCTGCATACATCACCACAACTTCATCTACGGTTTCGGCAATCACCCCAAGATCATGGGTAATGAGCATTATGGCTGTGCCAAATCTCTCCCTGAGCTCCGACATCAGTTCGAGGATCTGAGCCTGGATGGTTACGTCTAGGGCCGTGGTGGGCTCATCGGCGATGAGAAGTGTGGGGTTGCATGAGAGCGCCATCGCTATCATTATTCTCTGCCTCATGCCGCCGCTCATTTGGTGGGGAAAGTCGTCAACACGCTTCTCAGGAGATGGGATTCCAACAAGCCGTAGAAGCTCGATGGTCTTGTCCCGAGCTTCCTTTCGCCGCAGCCTTTGGTGAAGTGTGATAGTCTCCATGATCTGATCTCCCACAGTGAACACCGGATTGAGACTGGTCATGGGCTCTTGAAATATCATGGATATCTCGTTGCCTCTGATGTGCATCATCTCGGCTTCGCTCTTCTTGAGCAGATCCTCGCCCTTGAAGAGTATCTCGCCGCCCACAATCCTTCCTGGCGGGTTCGGAATGAGCCTCATCACTGAAAGAGATGTGACACTCTTGCCGCATCCGCTCTCGCCAACGATGCCCAGGGTCTGACCCCTGTCGACCGAGAGACTGATCCCATCCACTGCAGGCACTACTCCATCTTCGGAGACAAAGTGAGTTCTGAGGTCGCGCACCTCCAATAGCGGTTGCCCCGTACTCCGGACTGAGCTGCTTTCCGATTGGCGTAACCCTTGATCCACTCCCGGTGACATTGGCTGTTTCCCCCTCCGATATCTGATACCGCTCGACCAGTTAGGCCTCTCAGCCATCGAGCAAGTCTGCGAGCAGGAGGAGAGACGACTTCGTGCGAACAGAAGCCGACGTATTCCAGTGGCTGTTCCCTTGATGCCGGCGCATGGCAGCCCAACATGAGGCAGCGACCATGGCATTTGCGCAGAACCTGGGCGGTGGGCCTGAATCGCCAGCGTAGACGCCTGGTATGGGAGGATTTGCTTTGCGAGAATCTTACCATAGGTCTTTGCATGTAGCAAGAGTTTACTTGATTGCCTTTGACTGTTCACATATTCTATCGGAGATTCTCGATGCACATCTGCTGCACGCGCGCGGCAAGGCAGGTTCCCATTCTGCGACGGCGAAATGCTCAGGTGCTCTGGCGAGAGCTGCCGGCGCTTCGGCGAGAACCGTGGGTGTGCCGTCGAAGGCGCAGGCGCGCTGGCGAGGTCCGCGATCGTGGCGATGAAACTCGCAGGTGCGTCGGCGAACCCGGCAGCCGAAATCTCGCATACTACACCTGGAGGATCTAGTGGAGGATATTGCGCAGATGAATACCTCGGAAATCAATGTTTCCGCTCTTGAGCTGTTCCACGTGAGCAAGGTCAAGCCCGTGCTTCTAGGGAATGCCGTGACTGAACTCGATGTGATCCACGATGTGACGATCACAGTCTCAAAGGGTGAGATACTCACTCTAATAGGCCCTTCGGGCTCTGGCAAGTCCACCTTTCTCCGGATGCTGAATCGCCTTGAAGACCCGTCTTCCGGCCAGATACGGCTGTTCGGCGAGGACATCGCAGGCATTGATCTGCGCGACTTGCGTCGCCGGGTGGGGATGGTGTCGCAGACGCCGGCCTTGCTCGCCGGCAGTGTGGCGAGCAATGTATCCTACGGGCCTCGCTTGAGGGGGCTGCCATGTGACCTGGGGCGCTACCTCGACATGGTTGGCCTTGAGCGTGGTCTGTTGGATCGCCCAGCGTCGACCCTTTCCATAGGGCAACAGCAGAGGATGGCCATAGCTCGGGCGCTTGCGAACGAGCCCGAGGTCCTGCTGCTCGATGAACCCACGTCAGCGCTGGACCAGACGGCATCGAGGAACATTCTCGACCTGATATGCACGCTCAACAGGGAACTGGGTCTCACAGCGGTGATGGTCACCCACATCATGGACCACGCTCGTGCGGTGGCTACGTCAGTTGTGCTCTTGGTGGGTGGGGCCGTGGTGGAGGTGGGGCGAGCCGCCGAGTTCTTCTCTGGCCCATCCACAGAGATCGGGCGAAGGTTCCTAAGAGGGGAGTTGGTCGCCGATGAGCGGTAGCACGTACATCCACATATCCGACGTCGACCTGCTGATCGCTCTCCTTTTCATCGCTATCACAGCCATAGTCTCCTACTGGCAAGGCCTTGGTCTCGAGCGGGACATCGCAGTCGGGACTGTGCGCACCTTCGTGCAGCTCCTTGCGGTCGGGTTCGTGCTGCAGCAGGTATTCGACGCGTCCCGGTGGTACTGGGTGGTCCTGATCCTGGCGGTCATGACGACTATTGCAGGCTACAACGCCATGACACGACAGGCAGGGGCGAGGCAGGGCTTGTTCGCGATAATGACAAGCGCCATAGGGTTAGGTGGCGCAGTGACGATTGTGCTTGTCATCGGTGTGGTGCTCCGGGTGCGCCCATGGTATCAGCCGCAGTACGTGATCCCAATTGCAGGGATGATAATCGGGAACTCAATGACCGGCGCGGCGCTCGTAGTCAACAGACTCCATTCTGAGCTCGTGCTGCGCCGAAACGAGGTGGAGGCGGCACTGGCCCTCGGCGCTCCCGTGAAGGAGGCCGCCGCAAACGCACTCCGCGAGGCCCTGAGGGCGGCGATGATGCCTACAGTGAACTCAATGATGACCGTTGGGCTGGTGCAGCTCCCTGGCATGATGACAGGCCAGATCATATCCGGCGCGAACCCGGCGGAGGCCGTGCGATACCAGGTAGTCGTGATGCTCATGATAGCCGCCGCCACGGCGATGACTGCAATGATCGCAGCATTCCAGGCACTGGGGGTGTTCTTCACACCTGCGCAGCAGATATCGCCAAGGCTGGAGCTGGGGAAGCACTGGGATTCCTACATGCGTGTAAAGGGCGGGGCGCCGAGAGCATGATCTGTTGGGCGCATGATCTGGCGGGGGCTGTGCAGGCTGTTCCAGCTAGCATGACTCGAACGAAGGGGGCGCCATGATGCGACGTCAGACGTTGAATTGGGTGTACATGCTCTTGTTCCCGGTCATGCCCATACTCGGATTCGGGCCGTTCTCCCATCCATACGTCAACCGCCTAGCTCTGAGAAAGGCGAAGGCAAAGCTGGCGGCTGATGTGAGTGAGGGGGAGGGACCCGGGCCGGCTGACGCGCTCGTCGCAGCCACCGGGTCCGGCGGTGTTCAGCCGCGAGTGAATGCGGAGCTGCTGGCCTTGGTGTTATCTCACGAGCATGAGTTCGTGAACGCGGGAAACGCCGCTGACTGCGTATCCACATACCATGTGCTCAACGGAATCGACCTCTACGACTACGCCCACAACTACCATCCGGATGACGCGAGTGGCACGCCAGTCTTTGGATATGCGCTTGTCGACGAGTGGAACCAGCACAGAGGTGATTACCCCGCGAGCCACCTGGCCATCGCTGCCGGGTGGCTTGCTCATCAGATAGCGGACTGGTATCCCCATTACGCTTGCGTGGGGGCGGACGGGACCCTGAACCCTGATCTGTGCGCCGGGGCGGACGAAGCTATGCATCCGAATCCGCATGCCGGGGCGGACGGAACCTTGGATTCTCGTCCGCGTGCTCGCGCTGATGGTGAACCCACCTTCGCAGGTATCGCCAATGCCTACACAGTGTTTGGGGCGGACCTCCCGCCTGACTTACGCGAACGGTACAGGGATGCAAATCACGCCCTTTTCGAGCTGCTCATTGAGTGCGACGTGCTGGGGCGACCAGATGGAGCTGGGCTCTTCCACACTCAGGTCAATCTGTTCGATCACAGCGGCGCCTGTGCCGGACTGCTGACTAGGTGCTCACAGCGGTTCAAGGGCCACATCCGGATTCCGCCGGAGCATCTTCCTTCTCTGGAACGGGACATGAACGCGGTCATCCTCGGCACTGGGCTCTTGGTCAAGTTCCTCCTCAAGGCCTGCCCGCGCCTGCATGACGAGGTCGGAGGGTTCATCGACCTGTCCGTGCTAGATCTTGCGGCTGATGCCGTCGTTGACAGGCTATTCTGTGTAGGCTGGGATCGGATCCGGGAGCTGTCGCGGCCGGAGCATGCAGATGTGTATGATTCCTCACTTGGAGGAGATATCATCGGCGTGTCCTCCACGAGGCTTGCCACACCGGGCAGTTCCCTCATGTCGGTCCTGTACTGGATCGGCTCATCATTCGGCGTGGGGGTAACGGCTGATAGCCTGGAGCTGCTTGTGGAGGAACCCATTGAGGGTCTCCTGTGTTTGGCGGGGCGCGTGGGCGAGGCGTACAGGGCTCTCGATTCCGTGCTCGAACGGTTCGGCGCCGACCTGGACGAGATACCTTATCGGGCGCTCCGAAGGCTGCTTGGGAGGATGGGAGGCAGTCCGAAAGGCAAACCCAGGGAGGCAACGCCCGTTCTCGCGTTTCTCAGCGGACTCGTGCTGGGCGAATCAGCGAGCCTGAAGGAAGCCCGCGAGGCGATGAGGTTGGGGCTCCGCCCGAGAATCGTCGTGAGGGGAGCTGGCCAACTGGGTGAGCATGGTGCAGGCAACGGGGGCCGCGAATGCTGCGGATGCCGCGTGGGCAGTAGCGAGGGCTGCGAGGGCCGCGAATGCTGCGGATGTGGCGGCATGGGCAGCGGCGAGGGCAGCGCACTGGCGCGCATGTTCGCTGATGGCAGAGTGGAGGTCGCTGCGGCGCCTGCCGTGGCTGATGCGTATCCGCCGGAACTGCGACGGCTGAAGTCGCTTGATCCCAGCACTCTTCTGGTGCGGGTGGATGGCTACAACATCGCGGCCGAGCCTGGAATCGCCAGCGTTCGAGTCACGGGCGATCCATCCAAGAAGCTGGACATCGTGATCACCTTCGAGAGGCAGATCTGCCCCGGAGTACATCATCTGTTCGTAGACATCCATGACAACAGCGGTGCACACTCCGAGTATCTGGATCATAGGGTCGCTACCGATGTGAAGAGAGTGGATTCCTGGAGCTGAGATGAATCACCAGGCTGGCATCTGAAGTTAGAGGTGTGTTGGAGGTATTTGCCGAATCATGAGCGGGCACGTTGGCGATGTATGGGATACCCCCGAATTCTCCAATCGTGTTGGGTTGAAGGCTGTTGATGGAGGGCTGTGCACCATGGCATACGCGCTATACGGGGTTGTGATCGCGCTTCTTGCGTGCGTTGTACTTGTCCTGGTCCGGGCTGCCGTGCATAGACCGAAGGAGAACATGGCAGGCAGGGAGCTTTCGCAGAGCTGTGAAGCAGGCGTTGCGGACAGCGTGAACACCGAAAGGGCCGTGAAGTCCTTGTCCGATGCGATCCAGGTCAGGACGGTTTCGTTCGCTGACCGGTCCCATATGGACACCGTGGAGTTTGACCGATTCCACGCGCTTCTTGATTCGTCTTTTCCTCTGGTTCGCGACAGGCTCACGAAGAAGGTCCTCGGGTACAACCTGGTGTATCTGTGGAAGGGTGCGGGAGGCGGGCAGAAGCCTATCGCACTGATGTCGCACATGGATGTGGTTCCGGCAGACGACGAAGGGTGGGAGCATCCTCCTTTCTCCGGGGCCGTCGCTGATGGTTTCGTGTGGGGGCGCGGCGCTCTCGATATCAAATTCGGACTTATCACGATACTGGAGGCAATTGAAGAGCTGCTGGAGGTCGGGTTTGTCCCCTCAAGAGATGTGTATGTCGTCTCTACCTGCGATGAGGAGGTGGGGAACAACGGAGGGATCACAGAGGTCATGGGATTCCTCAAGAGATCAGGTGTGGACCTGGAATGGGTGCTCGACGAGGGCGGCGTCGTTGGCGAGGGGATGATGGCCGGCTTCGACAGACTTCTTGCCCTGGTGGGCGTCGCGGAGAAAGGATACCTCGATGTTGAGCTGTCGGTGGAGATGACCGGCGGACACTCGTCCTCTCCAGGACGGGCGACCTCAGTGGGCCTTCTATCTCGCGCGATCGCGAAGGTGGAGGCGAGGCAGATGCCAACCCGGATGGGAAGCCCTGTGCGGGAGTTCTTCAATCAAGTCAGCCGGTACATGGGCTTCGGCAAGAGGCTGGTTTTCGCCAACATGCCGCTGTTCCAGCCGCTGATCACGGCCGTGCTGCTTGGAACTCCCGAGACTGCTTCGATGATCAGGACAACCACGGCGCCCACCATGATATCCGGTGGCGTGAAGCCGAACGTGCTTGCCCCCAGGGCGTCGGCGGTGATCAACTGCCGGCTTCTGCCGGGCGACACCGCCCACGATGTTGTCGATCACATCAACAGAGTGGTCGCGGACGATCGGGTGAAGGTCAGGATCCTCTCCCAGAGCCCTGCGTCGCGAGTATCTTCTGTAGGAACCGAAGGATTCACGCTGATCAGCAGTTGTATCGCTGCGCACTATCCTGGAGCTGTAGTTGCTCCCTATTTGGTGATGGGCGCGACGGACTCGAAGGGCCTAGAGCCCATAGCGGAGGGCGTGTACAGATTCGTTCCCGTCCAGATCACCAAGAAGGACCTGGCACGGATGCATGGAGTGAATGAGCGGGTGTCCATCGAGAACATCGAGAAGGCAGTCCGATTCTTCAGGAGTGTTGTAGTGCGTGCATGATCCCAGTGGGCAGCACATGACCTAGCGAGCGGCGCATCGACGCGCAGGCGCATGTACGGACAGGGGGCGAGGTTGCTGTGGACGAGGGAATTGGGGCATCGGTCTCGATCAAGATTGGCAAGAAGGCATTCATCTCGTCGGTTCTCATCTTGCTGGCGCTTCTTGTGATGGCAGGCGTGCTCACGAGAGTAGTGCCAACGGGCAGTTACGCACGACTGGAGAATGGCGGGGCGGGAGCGATCGACGTCGCCTCGTTCCAGTACGCGAGCATTCCTCCCCTTCCTGTGTGGAAGTGGTTCACTGCGCCGATTGAGGTCCTCTGGAGTCCAGAGGGGGCAGTTGTGATCGGCATCATCCTGTTCTTCCTTTGTATTGGAGGCGCTATCAACCTCCTGAATCAGTGTGGTGTGTTCAGTTTCATGATCGACAGGGTGGTGCGCAGTTACGCGGGCGCGAAATACCGTCTGATTGCCGTGACTGTGCTGGTGTTGATGCTTATGAGCGCGCTTACCGGCATCATGGAGGAGGCCGTCTTCATAGTCCCGCTCATGATGCCGCTTGCCCAGAGCCTGGGCATGGATCCATTGATCGGACTGGGGATGTCGCTGCTGGCGATGGGATTTGGGTTTGCGGCCGCACTCACAAACCCGTTCACAATTGGCGTCGCGCAGCGAATCGCAGGCGTGCCGCTTTTCTCGGGATTGTGGTTTCGAGCGCTAGTTTTCGCTGCGGTATATGGGATCCTAACAACCTTTCTGATAAGACACGCCAGGCGGATCGAAGGCGCCGACAAGCTGCCCCATAGTTCTGCTCGGCGCGGTGAGTCCACAGACGGAGTGCGCAGGCCTGACGGCGCCGGACGCGTCTTGGATGGCCGTGACCACCGGATGTCCGTGGCGTCAAGGTGGTTCATCGGGTCCATGGCCGTAATGCTCGTGTTCAGCCTGACAAGCTCGGTTGTTCCGAGCCTGAGTGACTACGCCTTTCCTGCAACTACCGTGCTCTTCCTGATTGGCGGCATCGGCGCCGGGGTAGGCGCAGGCAAGGGCGGACGGGATCTCGCGAGGCTGTTCGTACAGGGCATCGTAGGGATGTCCGCAGGGGTCGTGCTGATGCTTATGGCGGCCGGAGTGAAGCACATCATCGCCTCCGCTGGCATTCTCGACACGATCATCTTCACAGGCGCCAGGGCGGTGGAGGGCATGCCCCGAGTTTTCGCTGCGGGAATGATCTACCTGCTCGTGTTGCTAATGAACTTCTTCATCCCATCCGCCTCGGCGAAATCCCTGATCATGATGCCGATTCTCGCGCCACTGTCCGACGTCGTGGGTCTCAATAGGCAAATCGCGGTGCTTGCGTTCCAGTTCGGCGATGGGTTCAGCAATGTAATATACCCGACCAACCCGATCACTCTGATATCCGTTGCACTGGCAGGCGTCAGCTATCCGTACTGGTTCAGGCGCACGGTAGGTCTGCAACTCGTGGTATTGGGAGTCACGGCCGCGTTTTTGGTTCTGGCCGTGGCAATTGGTCTTGGGCCGGTGTAGGCAGGAGGGCCGTGGGACAGACGGTGCGAATAGACAGAGACGCTCCAATCCTCTCGCTTCGTGTACGTCTCCGTGTGCACTTCCATCGCCGTCCATCGCCGCCCACTGCAGGCCGGGCGGTTGCGCGGCTACTCCTGGGTCAGCCTTTTCAGCAGCTTGACCGCCTCTGTCTCGCTTACCTTCGCCAGTTCGTTGATGCACGCAACTACGGCGTCGGCGTCTCCGTTCATCAGGTGCGCATCGGCCAGTGATGAGTATGCCTTGAAATCGTCAGGGTCAAGCTTCAGACAGTTTCTGAACCAGTGAATCGCATCAGGTATGACCGATGCGACCAACAAGTAGAAAAGACCTAGCTTGTAGCTGGTCATAGAGCATGACTCTGCAATGGGCTTGGCCTTTTCGGCGGCGGCTATCCCTTCCTCAGTGCGACCCATGCGGAACAGTGCGTGAGCCTGCCCGACAATGGCGCACCCGTGCACCTCTGGCATTGCCGCGGCAGTGTTGTAGGATGCGAGAGCTTTTGCGAATCGGTCTTGCGCCATGTAGCAATCGCCCAACGCTATCCGCGGCAGGGGATGAGAGGGATCGAGCTCAATGACTTTCTTGAACGCCTTGACCGCCTCATCGATATCGCCCCGGTTCGCGTTCATGGTTCCCAGGATGAAATAGGACGCCGGATAGGTTGGATCAGCCGTAATGGCCTCCTTCGCAGTTGTCACGGCGTCGGAAGCATATCCAGTCTCCATAAAACCCTTGGCGATCTTGAGAAGCATGTCTGCGTTTCCTTTGAATGCGGCCCTGGCGATGTGCAGCATCACTCGGGTGTCGCTGTCGTCGCGGGGTTTTCCTTTACGGTCTCTTGCCCCAGCATCTGCGACGCCTTTCTTCCCCCGCGAGCCCGCCCCGGGCCGTTTCTGCCCTTTCGAGCGCTCATGCATCAAGCCCACAAGGTCTTCAATTGCGGAATCGAGCGTGTTGGACGCCTGGGGATCAGCTCCAAAAGGCAATGACCCTGATCCCGCCTTTGGCAAGGCGGTTTCCCCTGTGCGCTTATGCTGGAGATCTCCTCTGTCCTTCAATCATCTCCACCTCCATGAATGTTTTGCTAGCGGGCGACAAACCACAGCAGTCTCGGCGCTGGACCGCTGCAGCCAGCGGCAGATCGCGACAGCCAGCGGCAGATCGCGACAGCCAGCGATGGATTGCTGCAGCTCGCCCGCCATCGCTTGCGACAGACCGCAACAGACTGCAACAAGCCGCGATAGGCCGCGACGGCCTGCTGCGATCTGCGGCACTGGGGCCGGGGTTGGCTGGTTAGTCTGGGACGGGGCCCTGATTCTCGTCGACAGGGTGATCCGCCTTCGCAGCTCGCGATTTTTGAACGTTGCGTGCCCGTATGCAGTTCGACCTGTACATGGAACTGAGTCGAGAGACTGTTTTCATGACGTCCCCACGCTGGTCGATGCGTCGGACCCGGATGTGCGGGCTTGCTTTGGCGACCATCCCTTCATATGACAAGTCGTTTTCGGTCACCTCAACCAGCGTGATGCCCTCCTTCTTGCACAGGGCGAGCTTCGCCAGGTCCCGAGTCTGCCGAGCGCTAAGCTCGTCGCCTGCCCCGAACAGTGATGTCTCCTCGTAGTGCTGTCTTCCATTGAACTCGAGAGCCACGTTGTCCTCAACATACAGCCTATCAAGCTCCAACGGGTATCCTGTGGGCGGATTAGCAAGGAATCTGGGTCTGGCGTTGTTCTGGTAACTTAGGGACACGACAAGTAGGTCAAGCCACACGAGCATTAGGTATTCGCCAGCGCGAGGCGCTCTCCAGCGGAAGTCGTCGATGTGTTTGGCGATTGCCTTCTGGGTATGGGGTGGCGCACTGAGGATGAACCGCATTCTGCTTTCACGAGTTCGTGGAACCACCTGTTCGACTCCTATCCAGCCGGTTTCTGAGAGGCGGTGCACTGATCTGCCGACAGTCTCGCGATTCAGCCCTGTGATCGTGCAGATCTGAACGCAAGACACTGGGTCAGCATGGGCGATGGCGCCGTAGACTCTGGCATCAACCAGGCTGAGGCGGGGATCGGATTCCAAGTCGCGCCTCAGCGTGTAATCGATCAGGCGTGAGGGTTCCACGGTTTCAACCTCCTCCTGGTAGGCGGGCAGCCCGTACTGAGTACCGAGGCCGGCTTGAGGTGTAGGTATGTCATAAAGCATGGTAGCATAGAAAGGAACAAATGTAAATAGCTTACAGGCAGAGTGCGACGATCGACAAGCTTGCATGCGCGAGGATACAGATGCATGTGGGACATCGGCGTAAGCTCGGACAAACGTGCCTTCGGGAATGCAGGCGAGGGTCTGTTCATCTGTTCGGGCGGCCATAGACTCGTATATGGAAGCTATGCCGGCGATTCCGGCACTGAAATGAGATCGCTTCAACCCCTTGAACCCTGGAGTGTGGAGGTCAATGTCGATGAAATCGACATTGAGACGTCGATCATGTCGATGAATCCAGCATTGACGCCCCGCGGACACGCGTATTGGTGGGAAGGACTATGGGAAGTCTTGTCAGGGGAAGATAGTGGCAGAAAAAGGAATAACAAAAGCGGTGCTAGACGGAATTCGAGTGATTCCTTGAGGAGGTCCATCGGGTGCACCTAGGTCACTCCTGCAGAGAATCACTCATCAATGTCGACGGAATGGACACTGACCTTACGGTCAATGTCCATTTGAGTCGCATTGATCGCGCGACAGTGCCGGTTTCGTCGACATTGACGGCGAGCGAATCCAAATCTGACCGATCTGATCGGCATTAAGGGCGAGTGGATCCCAATTCGTCCGATTTCACCGGCATCGACGCGCGAGTGGGTCTCCACCAGCCCGTTTCTGACGCTGCGACCATGTATGCTACCATGTATGCGACTATGTATATTACTCGCACAGACCCTGCCCGAGGCCATACGCCTCATGCATGGCATCTGAGTTCGCCCTGGCATCCCCTGGGTCGCTGGCCGTGACCCCGAGCGTGCCTACGAGGTCGATCTTCAGATAGTCGAGGGCCTTGCGGAACATGCCGATCACATGCTCAGGCGTCTCGGGGTCAGTATCGCCGTAGGCCGTGACTACTGCAGCTTTCTTCCCCTGGAGCTTTCGCGCGCCGTCGCTGTTGGCAATGGCGTACCATCTGTCAATGAAGGCCTTCATCTGCGCGGATGGACCCCAGAAGTACACAGGGGTTCCAAACACGAACGCATCGCTTTCCAGAATGCTCGAGTAGAGCTTCTCCATGTCGTCCTTCTGTACGCAATGCCCCGTTCCACTGCAACTCCCGCACGCCCTGCAAGGTGCGATATTGAGGCTGCAGATATCCACGACCTCGCATGCCGCGCCGGAGTTGCTGGCGCCGCGAATCACCTCATCCACCAGCGTACGAGTGTTTCCGCGGGCCCGAGGGCTGCCTGAAAACGCCAACACTCTCACATCCATCACTCCTTAGGTCTCAAAATGCCTCTCCCTCTCCGCTAGTGAGGGCAACATAAGCGCACCTGGTCTTTCCGGCGTAGTCTCCGCTGCGGTCAAGTGCATATGCTCGACCGACTGCCGTTACGGCATCCCACTCGATCCCTGTTCCCACTTCCCTGTCGAGAACTGCGAGCAGGTCGGCAGCGCCCTGCGGAGGACTGCTCCTGCCATCCAACACCAGATGCAGGTTGGCGCGTCTGATGCCGTTGGCTTTGGCCGCCTCAAGCACCGCCACGCCTTCTCTGATGTTCCCGTGAGAACTCTTCTCCGAGAGCATCATTATAACATGAAGACTGCCTCCGGTGGACGTTATTTGCTCGAATCCACTTGCGAGAGCCGGGTTTGCAGCAAGGCCACAAGCCTCTACGGACTGGGCAATCCTCAGCTCATCCTGGGGCACTACTCGACCAGCGCCGAGTGTCAGGTGCCCGGTCTCGGAGTTTCCCGCTCGCCCGGCGGGGAGGCCCACGGCGAGCTCGGCAGCGGAGAGTGCTGTGTGCGGACAGTTCGACAGTATCCAGTCCATCACGGGAACCCTGGCCGCCGCTATGGGGTTCGTTGCGGGGTCGGCGACTCCGATGCCCCATCCATCTAGAACAACAAGAATGCAGCGGTTCCAGGCTGCGTTGGAATGGAAAAGCACCTTGCCGTCCATCTCCTGCGGCGCAGGAATCCCCATCAGGGATAGAAGTGTGGGCGCCACATCAGACAGGGCGCCGTGTGCGGAATCGGCCGGCAGGAATTCCCCACTGTTAGCTATCCCACAGGACGCTCCACTGATTTCCCAATCCGCTTTCCCGCTCGCCTCTTCAATCGCCTCTCTGTCCGCCTCTCGCGTCGCTTCCTCGTCGATGCACGCGTTCTCCGTGCCAATCGCGTGGGCCTGTCGAGCCCGGCGGGCGTCAGTGCATGCTATTCTACCCTGCCACATGCCCGGCGCGATGAGTGCGAACGGTGCCTGAGCAGTGGTATGGCCGGTGTTCGTGGTTCCGTCGTCGTTTCTGAACCTTTCGAGCAATCCGTGGTCGGCGGTGACCGCCACAAGATAGCTGGCGGCGCTCGCGGCCTCGCATATTGCCCCCAGCGCTGAATCGACCGCCTCCGCACATTTTATGTTCGCATCCCAATCATCTAGGTGTCCGATGATGTCTCCGGCTGCCAGGTTAACCAGGATGAAATCATGCTGCCCTGCATGGGCTGCATCTACCACTGCCGCAGCCACCTGCGCAGTGCTTGTCCCCGGCCTTGAAAGGAACTCCGATGATTTCGGGCTTGGCACTACCAGACGTTCCTCACCGGCGAACGCTGCGGCTCGCCTCCCGTTGAAGAAGAAGGACACATGCGCCGCCTTCTCCGACTCTGCTACGCGCAGCTGCCTAAGCCCCGCCTTGCTCAGCACCTCGCCCATCGTCTGCTCTGGCTGGAGCGTAGGGAACACCGTAGGCAAGTATGCGAACTTCTCGTGGTATACCACAAATGGGATGAATGCCAGCCGCGGCATTCGAGATGCGTCGAATCCCTTGAAGACGGGATCGGTGAACGCCTCGGTGAGCTGGACCTCGCGGTCTCCTCGTCTGCAGCAGAAAACCACGCAGTCCCCATCATGTATCCTGCCTATCGCGATGCCTGAATCATATTTCACAAGCGGAGTCATCCAGTAGTCCATGGCTCCGGCCTGGTATCTCTTCCGAAGCGCCGCGGCTAGAAACCCGGTGTTTGCCACGCCAAATCGCCCCCAATGTGCACGCAGGCATCCTCTGGCCGCTCCGGAATCCCAATCCGGTTGCGCCAGTGCCTGCGACGTTTGCAGAATGTGCGAGACATGCGTGATAGGCGGAACACGCGCCTATCATGAGAAATGCGCTCAGAGAGGATGAGTATGCGGAATCTATGGATACAGGAGACCCTTGCCTATTTTGAGATATGCACGTTCCCCTGGCTGGCACGCCCCGTCCAGCCCCGAGTGCACGCGAAGCAGGTCTTCTCCTAGCCTCACTCTGTAGTCCATGGAGTTCCCGAGGAATATCCCCACTTCTACCTGGCACTCCAGACCGTCGTTTCGGTTCAGCGTGATATCCTCTGGCCTCACTGCCAACACACACTGACCGGAGGCGGCAACCTGACTCTCAACCTGGACCAGCATCCCATTTCTCAGCCGCACAGTGACCTGTCCATCTTCCAAGCCAAGGGCCTCGCACTGGATGAAGTTCATCGTGCCGATGAAGTCCGCCACGAACTGCGTTGCTGGCTGCCTGTATATCTCGTCGGGAGGACCTTCCTGGATGATGACTCCTTTGTTCATCACTGCGACTCGATCCGACATGGCCATGGCCTCTACCTGGTCGTGTGTGACATATAGGATGGCTATGCCCGTCTTGCGCTGCAGATCCTTGAGTTCAAACCGCATCTGCTCCCGGAGCTTCGCATCCAGGTTGGAAAGTGGCTCATCAAGCAGCATGACCTCTGGGTCCATAGCGAGCGCGCGGCCAAGTGCGACTCTCTGTTGCTGGCCGCCGGACAATTCCGATGGATAGCGTTTTCCGAGGCCGGTGAGTTCGAGCAGACCGAGGAGTTCCTCCGTTTTCGCCCGGGATCGCGCCTTGGTCCATCGAGCGAGCTTGAGAGGATATGATATGTTCTGTTCTACGGTCATGTGTGGCCACACCGCGTAGTTTTGGAACACCATTCCGATGCCGCGCCGCTCCGGCGGGCGCATGATATGCCTGGCAGGCGCAGTGACTAGCTCCTGGCCGATGTAGACCTCGCCTTGGGTGGGTTCCTCAAGGCCGGCCACACAGCGTAATGTGGTCGTCTTGCCGCATCCGGAGGGACCCAGCAGAGAGAAAAACTCGTTCTTTCTGACTGTGAAGCCAACGTTGTCTACGGCGGCGAACGAACCGAACATCTTGGAAAGGCCGATTACTCGGATTCTCTCATCCAATTACAGAGCCACCTCCGATCTAGATCCCGATCTGCCCGCGAGACAGCTTGCGTACGATGGTGTTGCCTGCCAGGATCACGAGGAGCACGACGGTGGACAGGGCCGCTGCGATCTGTGTGTAGCCGGCGTCCTGCATGTTGTAAATGACTACGCCGATGGTCTCCGATCCTTGCGACCACAGCAGGACTGACATGGTTAGTTCGCGGAATGCAGGCATGAACACCAGCGCCCAGCCAGCCACAAGGCCCGGCTTGATCAGGGGAAGCACCACATCGCGCATGCTCTCCATCCAGCCTGCGCCTGATATGCGGGCGGCCTCCTCAAGGGAGATATGCACCTGTTGAAGTGTGGCATTGGTCGTTCTGATTGAGAACGGCATGTAGCGTACTAGATACGCCGCAAGCATCACCCAAATAGTGCCATATAGGACCACTGGAGGGCGCGACCAGGCGAGTATCATCGCAATCGCCACCATGGTGCAGGGCACAGCATATGGTATGGTGCCTATGAAGTCGAGCAGCCTGGCGCTTGGCATCCGCGCCCGGAGCGACAGGTAGGAGACGAGTGTTCCCACGGCCATGGTTATTGTGGCTGCGCCAGACGCAAGCAGAAGGCTGTTTTTGAACGCCCGCGTGGCCATGGACAGCTGGGAGATGTACCGGTAGTGGTTCAACGTCATGCTCTGCAGGGTGAGGGGCGCACCCCAGTATTTGAGGAATGAGGTGACTATCATCGATGTTAGTGGCACTACTCCCGCGAAGAACGCTACGGCTGCTACGGCGATGAATACCGGGGTCCTCCAACCGCCTAGGTTGAGAGTCTGAGGCCTCACGCTCTTGCCCGCGATAACCGTGTATCGGTGCTGGCTTTTCTCGAATCTCCTTTGAAGCAGCAAAGCCGCGCCCGACACCACCGCAAGGACGATCGACATGGCGGCTGCCAGTGGCATGTCGGGTATTGAAAGCGCGGAGTAGATCCGCGTAGTAAGCACGAAGAATCTGGCCCTGAACCCTAGAAGGGCGGGGATGCCGAAGTTTGATATGCATCCCACGAAGGCGAGAAGCCCGCCGGCTATTACGGCAGGGGTTGCCAGTGGGAGCGTAACATCTAGGAGCGTGCGAAGCGGACCAGCCCCCGACATCCGCGCCGCTTCCTCAAGGCTCGTGTCGATCCTTCCCAGTGCGCCGCTGACAGTGATGAATACAACGGGGAATTGGTATACTGCCAGCACAATGATTACACCTGCGGCGCTGTATATGTTCCACGGCGCCGCCGTTCCGCCGCTCAGCTGGGTGAACAGCTTCGAGACGTACCCGACCGGTCCGAATAGCTGAGCCCACGCGATGGCCCCGATGAAAGGCGGAATGCCGTACGGGAGTGTGAGGAGCGTGCGAAGCCACGATTTTCCCGGGATATCGGTTCTCACCACAATCATCGCGAGGAGTGTGCCCGCAGCCACGCACACAATCGTGCTGGCCACCGACACCCACACGGAGTTCCAAAGGGCACGGCGATTAGCCGCCTCCCCGAATACTCTTGCGTAGCTTGCCATCGTGAGCCCGCCTTTGGAGGCGAAGCTCTTCATGACGACCATGGAGATTGGATAGATGATTACTACAATGAAGAAGGCAGCCACTGCTGCGAGGAACACGTGCCTCGCATCGAAGGAACGCCCGGGAGACTTGATGCTCAACGGCATCCTCCCCTTCCGCATCTACTCTTTGGCCGCGATGGATGGCTGCTCTTGGGCAATACCATACAAACAGCCAAGACATGAAACACACCAGAGCAGGGGATGGCTGGCCTGGGCACGGCGGGGCGCGCGGGGGTGTGCCTGTGCGAAGGTGTGAGTTTGGGATAGGGGCTGGGGAGATGAGGCGGGGCGATGCCGCCCCGCGAACTCCACTCGACTCCACTCCGTGCCCACGGCGCCCTCGTGCTCAGCGCAGTTTCCTGCTAATCTCCTACGAGCTCTCTACTTGAGCATTATCTTCTCGAAGGTCTCCCTGATCTCAGTGGTATGCGCGGCTGCCCATTCGAACGGTATCGGCATTGCTACGATCTTGTCGGCGGTCGGCATGCCCGGAGGCGGCGCCACGTCGGCTCTTACGGGTACTACTCCGTCGCGCACCATGAGTTCCTGCCCCTTCTTGGAGAGCAGGAAATCCACAAATGCCCTGGCGCCCACGGCGTTCTTGGTGTTAGCTATTATCGCTATGGGGCTGGGGATTGATATGGCGCCATCCTCCGGCCAGATTATCTCCACTGGGGCGCCGGTCTTTTTGAGGTCGAGCACCATGTAATCCAGCACCATACATGCGGCGAACTCGCCTGCTCCGAGGCCGCGAGATACGTCGGAGTTGCCGCGGAGGACGAGCATTCCGCTCTTCCGTGCGCGCTCAAACCAGCTCCAGCCGTTCTGCTTGTTGACGAATGTTGCGGTCACCATGAAATTGGAACCGGAGTAGAGGGGGTCGGCCATCGCCGCCTTGCGCCCGAACCCGATCAGGTCATCCCATTTGCGCGGGGCAGCGCCGGGCTTCACAAGGTTGGTGTTGATGCCTATGATCATGTTGATCATCCGGGCAGCGGTGAAGTAGCCGTCTGGATCCTTGAGGTCGTTCGGGACCTTGGCGGCCTCCGGCGACTTGTAGGCCAAGAGCAGACCCTTGTCGCGGAAGGTGTAGTAGCTAGCCGCATCCGCAAGCCACACCAGATCCGCCTTCACGCCGCCTGTCTCCTGTTCGGCCCAGATCTTATTGACAACATCGGTGCTTCCAGCCCTGAACACTTCGACTTTGATCCCCTTGTTGGCGCGCGTGAACTCGTCGGCGAAAGCAGTGGCAAGCTCCAGCGGAACGGAGGTATACAGAAGCAGCTTGGAATCAGCGAATACTCCCGTCGAAACGGATAGGAGAATGGCCAAAGCCACGAGACTCATGGTGATTCTTCTCATTGCCGCGATGCCTCCCCATGGTAGATTTTGGCCTGGTTACCTGGCAGCGCTGAACTCCCGCATGCACTTGCGGGCGAGGGCAAGCACCTCCTCATCAAGATGATCGCTTTCGCTGATTGGGATGGGTTCGTTGTCCATGTAGATCACTGGGTAGCCTTGGCCCAGCCCCCAGCTGGTCACCACATCCACGGCCGCAGCCTTCAGTTCGGTGACTACAGCATCCGGTTTGAGCGCCTCGAACCGCGCTAGGTCCTGCCGGAGAAGCGGCCGGTTGGACAGGCTGCAACTCACTCCCACAACTGTGCAGCCATAGTGCTTCTCGAGATAGCCAGACACCACATCCGCCATGATCTTTGGGGTGGTGAGTGTGACCACGATTCTCTTTCCGGAGATGTCGCCCAGTGGACGCGGGCGGAATATAGTTTTCACCATGCGCACTTCTGGGCTTATCCCATGGATGGCCTCTTCCATCTGCTGGACTTTGGTTTCATCCGCGATGGGGCTTTCGCACATAGTGAGGATTATCAGGTTGGACGTGAGCACTCGGTAGGGGCCAAGGTACGATCTGAGATAGTCGATGGGCTGGTGTGCTCCGACTACCAGTATCCTGGCGTCGGTATGCACTGACGGTATCGTTGAACCGCTTCCCTCGAATACTACGATATCAGCGTCCACCTTCTCTGAAAGCAGAGCGCCTTTCTCCACATTTGAGGTGAATGTCTGTCCTGACATTCCGCCTCCGCACCGCCTGCATCCGATGGTAGTGACACGGGATGTCAGGGCATCCTCGAAATGGTCGGACGATGCATGCCGTCCCTGCTTCGACACTGACATCAGGTATTCAGGAGTAATGTTGAGATCTGTTCCCTGTATTAGCTCAGGCTCGGCTGGCCCGCCGCGTCCCATCGTCACGACCACCGGCCTGAATTCGTGGGCAAGCGTTCTTGCTACGAAGCCGCCAACTGCGGTTTTCCCGATCCGTTTGCCAGTGCCAACTACCGACATGCTAGGCCGGCTGACCCTTGTGGCCTGCATAGGAGGTGTGAATCGAAAGTCAGCGCCTAAGTAGGCAACTCCGTGCGCCAGCACCACCGATGCGATGGAGAAGCGCTCCCTGTACCCGACTACCGGCTCGTCTGACAGGTCAACGACCTCGTCGGGATGATACTGTTCAATTGCTTCCGCAATCGCTTCGAGATAGTCGGGCTTTCGGACCACGGGCACTCCGATTTTCGCGAAGTCGGCATCGGAACCGATTTTCTCAGTCCCTCCGATGAAAACCGCCGCCATTATGTCGCGATCTGTGCTGAGTTCCTTGATGGCATCGTGGGTGACCGCAGGGTAATGCTCGCCATCGGTAAGGACGATTGATTTCACCATGAAACCACCACCTTCGAGCTAGAATGACGTGCCATTCGTCACCATCTCCTTATTTGAACTCACCATAAGATACGAACCAGCAAGCTTCGATGGGTGGACCGTATCGACTGAGAGCACTTCGGCCGCGAAGCGATGGCCAAGCGCGCGCATTCGCGTGGCGAGCCTCATCTCATCGGTGATGTAGGTGGTCTCCCTATACTCCATAGGACACTGCGGCGCTGCGACAAAAGTGCCCTTCCGCTGGACTGAATACAGACGCCCCTCGTGCACCAGCTCAGCCAGCGCCTGTTTGGCTGTCGTGGTGCTTATGTCATACGTGGCGCACAGTTCTCTTACCGATGCTATGCAAGCATGCGGGGGCCATTCACCGGAGTCGATCTTCTCCTTTATCTCCTCTTTCAGCTGGTAGTAAAGTGGGACGAAGCTTTCTTTCTGAAGCATGGCGCTCCTCCGTGATATCAGGTTGGCTCTTCCAATATGCCTGCAGTGTGGCCACCCCGATCATAATACCTGCTAAAACCAGTGTGCGCGTAAACGTGTTAACGTGCTCGCCTGATCATTCTATATCTCACGTTCCGCATGTAGATGCTTCCAGCTTGGCATTTGGGGATGAGCCCCTCAGCCAATTCGGCGAAGGATCAGTGTATATGTTGGCGTCAAAGCCTGCAAGCCGAAGGAGTTGTGGCGCGTCAAGATCGTGGCGCGAATCTATCCCATGTTCAGCACCATCGGGCGTTCAATCGCTCGGTTCTCGCTGCAGCCCTGAGCTCGTTAGGCACTCTCTCTGCACCTGGGGCACTGCCTTGGCATCGCGGAAGGCAACGTCTCGCACGCCGTCTATAGCCGCTGATGAGGCGCCGTGGTTCTCAAGATTCTGGTCCCGCAGGCTGTCAGTGTCGGCCAAACCAGCACTGTCGCGCGATCAATGCGACTCAAATGGACATTGACCATCGGGTCAGTGTCCATTTGGTCGACATTGACGGTCCGACTCCCGCGGT
>JAYFQW010000019.1 GCA_034926675.1 Clostridia bacterium
ATGGAATGCAGCATCAGCTTTCAGCAGATGTGGCGCACGTATCGGAAGAGCCAGGTCGCGTGAGGCGGCTAGAGGAGATTCGGGAGTCTGAACGCGAGGAGAATCACAACGGCAATTTACACCACTTGACAAGACGTGACCTCATCAAAAGTCGCGCCCCGTGCGGGCGCGTGGATTGAAACACTGCCTGCCCCTCCTCTCGCCGTGCGCCTCACGTCGCGCCCCGTGCGGGCGCGTGGATTGAAACGTCAAACTGCTCAGGCCCCACGCTGACCATGTGCGTCGCGCCCCGTGCGGGCGCGTGGATTGAAACTGATCAACGCAGATGCAGAGGGGCTCGGGGTGACCGTCGCGCCCCGTGCGGGCGCGTGGATTGAAACGATCACTCGAAACTCCCCATACCCGTCTCCGGTGTCGCGCCCCGTGCGGGCGCGTGGATTGAAACACCGTATTTGGTTTGCCCCAGCTCATTGACACCATGTCGCGCCCCGTGCGGGCGCGTGGATTGAAACCGGCCAAATGCCGTAGGCCATATCAGTTTCGCCGGTCGCGCCCCGTGCGGGCGCGTGGGTTGAAATGAACCTATCCCGCGCGTGCCGGAAAATCGCCTCCGGTCGCGCCAGATGTAGAGTTCAGCGGAATAACGCCGAAGGACGAAGCTATCCCGAACAACCATGGAGTGACCTACAACATGAAGATGTGGGATGTGGAAAGCTTCACAAGCTGGGAAGGAGTCGACTGCCCGTTACGGTGCCCAAAGGTCGCTGAGACCAAGACTACGACGTGCCGCGGCGAGGTCGTCAAGGTTGAGGAGACGGTGTACCACATAGTAACGACCGCCCCCAAGAGCGTCGTGAATGCAAAGGTGATATGGCAGATAATGCACCGCCGCTGGGACATCGAGAACTCGATCTTCAACGACCTCAAGCAGAACTGGGGTTTTGACCACTGCTACACGCACGACGTCGACGGCATACAAACCATGTATGCTCTGTACTGTATCGTCTTCAACCTGATGATGCTGTTTGCGTACAGAAACCTGAAGAACGCTCCTGCAAGGGGCGTAACGCTGAAGGAACTGGCAAGGCAGCTCTTAGTCGGGATGGAAACGCTGTGTCAGCCCATAACTGAGCTGCTGCCAAGAGCCAGCTCTGGCTGAACCAACGCCAAGTTTCGGAGGTAGCGCGGGAGAACCGACGGCGGACGACATCCTGTCCCCCGCAGCAGCGGAGCCGGGGGAAAGGGGGCCCTATCACCGCGGTTTATCCTGGCATTCCCTGCTATACGTCCCCATCGCATCCGCACGCCATATCGCGCCGGGCCAAAACGCATATGCGGAACTCCTGAAGAGCCTATCGACTAGCTGCGGTATTGCTGAGACAGTAGTAATGCGATTCATCTGTGTCCTCCTCGGTAGGCCAGCTAAGGCTACACGTTGCCCATATCCATGGAAAGAAGCGGCGCCTGGCATATGATCGATAGGGCCTGCAATATATCCTTCAGGCGCTGCATGCCGCGCCAGAGCGTCTTGACGCCCGGCATCCCATCGTGTTTACGCCCCAGGCGCCCGCCGAGTTTTCCTATGAGCCTGACGGCTTCCTCCAAGGTGGGCGGCGTTTCAGGCAGAATGGGCGTGTTGTTGGCGATGCAATACAGCGCGTGCCACTCGTGTTTTTCGAGGATCACGGCGCATGAGGCTTCCGGCGTCTCTCTGGCTTGGTAGTTCAGCCACAAGATTCTCCACGCGACAAGCGAGTACAGGGCTGTGGCCCTCTTCAGTCTATCAAGCGTCTGGAATTGGAGTTCTTCGATCCTGCAACCGCTCTTCAGAACATAATGAAAACGTTCTATTCTCCAGCGCCGCGAATACTAATTGATCTTCTCCGCCGCATCCTCGAACGAAGCTACCGGGAGCGTGGTGAGCAATAGCCAATCTACGACTTCAGCCCTTTCGGGCGGGTCTATCTCCTTCGCTTGCACCACGTATACGGGCTTCTCAACCATCATCTTGGCCTTTCCTAGGGTTGGCCACAAGGTGGCCTGAACGAACTTGACGGCAAGCGTCGCTTGCCTGGGAGGCAAGCATTTGTGCGCATCCCTGGGTATATCGATGAGGATCTTTCCGGCTTCGGGGGAGCTCTCGACTAACGCAAATAGCGCCCTGTGTTCCTCGATCACCCGCCTGTTATAGACGGCCCGTATCAGAATAGGCTTCTCCTCCAGTAGAGCCTTACGGATGAACTCGTAGACATCGGCTTCCCGGTCGCATACCGTCACAACAGTTACGTGGCTTGGAATCCCTTCGAGACTACGGTCCATGCATTCAAGCCATTTGACGCTTTCCTTATCCTCGATTGAACGCTTCGTCTGTGATCTGTTCTTCCTGGTTTCTTCGGGGGCGCGGGTCCAGATCTGTTGGTCCAGCAAGCCTAGGGGTATGCCCTCTGTCGTTACGGCCAGGGCCGTGTGCATTAACGCTCCCTTTCGATATTCCGAAGAGCTACAGAGCCCTATCCCTCCGCCGTTGGGCGGGCTGTCATACACCACATGGCTTGTGTCCTATATGGACAGGATGATGTCGTGGCTTGACGTTCTTTCGATGGTGCGTTCTCTATGGGCAGCCAAAACTGATTCCGATGAAACGCTATCGTTATCCATCAGCCCATACGCCGCCTTTGTCTCTGCCCAGCCGCCGCAGGCCTGAGGTATGGTTCTGCCCGGGTGTTCCGCGAACTTCGCGAGAGTCCCAATGAGACGATCAACAACCCGCTGATCCCGCACCGCGATGCTGCCCAACTCGCCTGCTGCCCAGCTACATGCGTCCGTTATGCTCATGATCTCCTGCCACTCCAATCCGATATACATCGGACTCATGGCACGACATCAGCGTTTTCCTGTTAAGCTGCAATAGGCGGGTGTTCAGGGGGGGATATCCTCGCTAACCGTGCCCGCCCAGCGGTATGGGTAACGTGTAGAGCTAAGGGCCCTTTTCGAGGAGGATATCACTTTTCCGCCCATTGTCCCGTTTGGAGATGTCTACCGGTTTCCCCAGCCGTCCTTGCCACAGAACTCACACGCACCCCGTGCAGAAGGCCAATAGATGCTCTCTCTAGAATGGAGCAGAATCCATGGGCAGGCGACGTGCGGCCGATCTAGGGACATTCCGACCGATGGAGGCGTCGCGTCGGGGGTCCGCGGTTAGTCTACTCAGTTGACCACTGGAACCGCATTGTATACGTCCTCACAATCTCCCCTTGCGGAGAAGCATACGGGCCGTAACGGCAGCGACACGAAGCTTTGCAGCTGGACTGGTGGCAGCGCTTCCGGGGGATATGGTTTCCGTGATACCGCGGGCGGAAGCCGGGTTAACTACCATTGTGCCTGGTGCTTGCGGCGGTGGCCATGCACGACAGAATCCTCTGCCGCATTAGCTGCCCGCGTTTGCTGGATCATCTGCCCGGCCTGCTCGGCCCGACAGTCCGGTCAAGATGTGAGGTTCCGCGAACATGTGGGCGTGATCTCCGACCGCCGCCGCGTCGACGGGGTTCCGCTGGTGATTCACAACGCTGGGCCGTGGGCTTCCGAAAGCGACATCCTGCTGCGGTGGCCGATGGCGATAGCTCGCTATTTCCGCTTTCCGGGGCGGAGAGCAAGGAGGCGAGCTCGTGAGCACTGCTGAGCGGACGGACATGGTTGATATTGTAAACATATTGCGGACGGTGATTTTGTGGCCGTGAAGGGCGTTAGAGCCATCAGGGGATGCCTGAACGGAATGGGCGACTACTGCTACCGCATTGAAGCCGAGGCGCTCGCCTGACGTTCGCAGGCGGGTTACGGCATTCGGCGGCCCATTGAGTGTTGGCTGCGGGAGGCTCCTGCCCGCCTCCCGCCCGTGGAGAGCCCAAACCTTAAGGACGGTAGATAATCCTTTCCACCCGGCTGCCCAACCGGCTAAGCAGTTCATTGGTGATCGTTCCGGCATCTGCCGCCGCTTGCTCCGCCGTGATCTCTGCTGAACCATCCCTGCCGATCAATGTCGCAACATCACCTCGCTTCACGGCTGGAAGCTCGGTAACATCAACCATAAGCTGATCCATGCAGATGCGGCCGATGATCGGCGCGTGGCGCCCATGAATCAAGACACAGCCCTTGCCGCCGGAAAGGCTGCGTGGCACTCCATCCCCGTAGCCGATGGGAAGGACGGCAATGCGCGTATCCCGTTCCGCGATGAACTCGCGGCCATAGCCGACACTCTCCCCGGTTGCGATGGTCCTAACGAGCGCGATCCGCGCCTTCAGGGACAAAACGGGCCGCAGGTCCAGTTGAAGCACAGTTGTCTCATCGGGCGAGCTCAATGCGCCGTACAGCGCGATTCCGACTCTGGCGTAGTCGCACTGGAGCTGTGGATAGTTCAGAAGGCCGTAACTGCTCTGGACATGCGTCTTGGGCAGGGACGAGCACTGCTGCCTTAGTGCCTCCAGCAAGCGGTAGAACCTCTGAATCTGTCTTCGGGTTAACTCAATGTCCTCCGCTTCCATACTGTTTGCAACAGACAAGTGGGTGAAAATGCCGTCGATGCTGAGATTCTTGCAGCGGAAGATGCTCGCGATTTCAGATGCGTGGTCCCAGCTTTCTCCCAGCCGGTGCATGCCGGTGTCAACCTTGATGTGAACATGTATCGGCCTTCCAAGAGCGTTGAGCTGCTCGGCGTGTTCACAATCGGCGACCGTTTGCGACAGACGGCAGCACGCAAGCTCCGGTGCTCTTTCTGGCACGGTGTAGCCCAGGATGAGAATGCTCCCCTTGATCCCGTGCTTTCGCAGGTGAATCGCCTCATCGATGGCGGCGACTGCGAAAGCGTTGACCCCAATGCGGCTCAGGTGCTTCGCGACCTCGACATCACCGTGTCCATAGGCATTACCTTTCACCACAGCCATCAGGGCGCAACCGTTTGGCATCGCCTCACGCAACACCTGCACGTTGTGGCCGAGGTTCGCCAAGCTGATCTCGGCCCACGCCCTTCCCGTGCGGTCGGGGATAGAGGCAGGCTTCCTGTTGCTTGCGTTCCGCCAGAACTGTATGATCGCTGTCGCGGCAGCGAAGGAACATACCGCGACAGCAAGGAAATGAACTACGCTGTTGTCGATCAGCCACCGCTGTAGGCCGATAGCTTTCGCAAACCCACGAACCAGGATGATCATCAGGGGGTGAACCAGGTAGACGAGCATAGAGATATCCCGCAGATCCCTGCGCTGCTTACCCCTCCAAAGGAGCAGGCTCTGAAAAACGAAAACCATGCATGGCAGAAGCATCAGGTACATACTGTCATGCCTCTGAACTCCGCGCGCATGAAGGAGCAATCCTTCTGCCAGGAGAAGGGCGAAAGATGCCGCCAGCCCGGCAAAGCGGATTCCCGGACGCACGCGGGCGGTCGGTGCGGCCATCATGCCGCCCAGCATGAAGAAGATCGGAGCGAAAAACAGCCCGTTCCGTGTGTAGTCCGAAAGCCCGAACAGTGCCGCATAGAACGATTTCAGAATGGGCAGTTTCGCTGCCATGCCATAGTAGCTGTCGCCGCATAGTCCGATGACATACAGAAGCAGAGCGATCCCAAAGGCTTGCCCAGTTTTCAGCCGTTTCAGCAGCGACCAAGCGATCGTCGCGCCGATCATCGTAGCTGGCAGATACCATAGATGATAGAACGTTCCGTCGAACAGGAGGTCTTTCAGCAATTCCAACGGCCAGCGCTGCGCCTTAAAGGTTCCCGTATAGATATTGACCGGTAGGTATAGCAGGATGGCAATGGCATAGAGCATAGCAGTCTTCGCCACGAACCGAAGCAGCTTGCTCCGATCCGCCTCTTGGCCTGTCATCTGTCCGCGCAGAAGAAAGAATCCGGAAGTCATGAAGAAGAACGGCACTGCGATACGGGCGATTATCCTTGTCAGGATGAGGTCAGCTGTGCCATTCAAAGACGACAAGGGCGAAGTATGGTTGGCTACCACGAGAAATGCGGCGACTGCTCGGAAATAGTCAATGCCGGCGGTCGCTTCTCGCGGGCTCATCCCAGATCGCTCCATAACGTCACCACAAAGCCGTCATCGTTGTTCCCGGACACCTGATAGGGAGCGTAGTCGGGTATTCTGATCTCAACCACCTGGCCTGACTGGACAGGAACATAGGAGATCTCAATGCGTTGACTGTTGTGCCTGATTCGAAGGTGCGCGCCATCGTTGGGGAACTGCTTGAGATAATTTGCGTATTCCTCAAGCGCAAAGCCGCTTTCATTCATTAGCTCGGAGTGGGGGCAGCCGACATAGCGGAAATGCCAAGGCTCATGTTCAATCTGCGTAATGGACTCATGTCCCGACCGATATCGTTCGATGAAGCCATACTGGGCCGATCTTTCGCGAAAAGCCTGGCAGACGCCGGTGTATGGGAAGTGGGGACGGATGAAATCGATGCCCGGCCTGTTCTCCCCCAGATCGATCGCGAGGCCGGTCTGATGCTCACTGCATCCTGGGATCGCAACATACTTCTGCGTGAAGTCCTTTCCATGATCGCGCATCGAACCGGTGTATATGTCCCGCTGTTCCTGTATGGTGCGATAGCCGCTTACGGGCACGATTTGATCCTCACAGCCCAAGTGGGCGATGACTTCTGCCAGCATTCTTGCCGTCTGTCTTTCCAATAGGATGTGCGGATAGCCAGGTTGAACCGGCATGAGGTTCTCATCTGCTGGCTCGCACTTAAGTGGATGCGATGGATTGACCAGGACCAGGCTGCCTTTGGCGATGTCCTTTGCGTTGAGCTTCAGCGTTCTCATCGGTCGATCGCCAGCCTTATCAGCGCATCGACGATCTGCTCAAAGGTCATCCCAATGCCCTTCAGCATGTTGGGATAGCGGCTATGGGCGGTGAAGCCGGGGATGGTGTTGACCTCGTTGAAGACGATCTCCTTATCCGGAGTGAGGAACAGATCAACCCGCGCGTATCCCGCGCAGTTGAGGGCCCTGTAGATCGTGGCCGCTGTCTGCTTAATGCGCGCAGCGGCATCAGGGTCGATGCGTGCAGGCATATGGATTTTCGAGGTCTTCAGTGTGTATTTCTCCGTGTAATCAAAGAAGCCGTGGGATAGCTCGATTTCGTCCAGCTCGCCCAGTGTGAGCAGGTCATTGCCGAGGACGGCGCAGCCAACCTCAAAGCCGTCGATGGATTCCTCTATGATGACCTTGCGGTCGTGCTCAAACGCAGCGGCAACTGCGTCGGGAAGCTCACTTTCTTGCAATACCTTTGTGATGCCGAAGGAGGAACCCGCATTCGCCGGTTTTACAAACAGCGGGTGTTTCAGGGGCGCAACTCGCTGTAGCAGCTCGGCATCGGAAACCCTGGAGCTGAGCACAATGGAGGGAGGCACTTTCACCCCGGCTGCTGCCACGACCGTATGGGCAATGTCCTTGTCCATGCACATGGCTGAACTCAACGTGCCGCATCCGACACAGGGGATGCCCGCCATTTCCAGTAACCCCTGCACCGTCCCATCCTCGCCGTTTTTGCCGTGCAAGACAGGAAAGGCCACATCGATTCGGGTCGCGATCACCTTGCCGCCACTCAGTTCAAGTATTCCGTGCACGTTTCTATCGGGAGAGATAACGGCCGGAATACAGTCGCCCGGGTTCATCCACGTGTTGTCCCGAATTCGCTCCACAGGGCCGTTGTACTTCATCCAAGCCCCGTCGCGGGTGATTCCGAGCAACAGGACATCGTACTTTGCGGGGTTGAGACTGGTGATCACTGCGTGAGCGGATTGTAGGGATACTTCATACTCAGTGGAACACCCGCCGAACAGCACGGCTACACTTATTCGTCCCATGTGATCTCTCCTCGCCTGATGCCATTTGGGAACAACAAAGGCCTATCTGAACCGGCAGCCTAACCTTACCGGAATCAAACAGGCCAAATTGGAATCTGCGCTTGCAGAAGTCTTAAGAATCTCTTGCGGAAGACTTATTGCTCCGTTAGGCTGATTTGCTTGGGAGGATGACAGTGAAGACGGTCTGTTCCTTGTCGCTTTGCACCGTGATGGCGCCGCCGTGTGCAACGACAATCTCTTTGGCAATAGCCAAACCCAGCCCTGCGCCGCCCGAGTGCGTAGAACGGGAGGCGTCTAGTCGGAAGAACTGATCGAAAATCGTCTCCAACTTTTCTGATGGAATGGGATCGCCCAGATTGGCGAAAGCGATGACGACGTTCTCACCTTCTTGAGAGGCGGTTATGCGGATGGTGCTGCCCTCATAGCTGTAGGCCATTGCGTTCTTGAGGATGTTGTTGAAAACGCGGGATAGCTTGTCGGCATCGCCCCATAGTGTCAGGCCGTCCAGAGCATGAACCACAACCTGCCGGCCCCCGGGGGCCAGCATCGGATAGAACTCATCCGCCATTTGATGCAACATGAAGGGAAGGTTGATTCTTGCCTTGTTCAGCACAATGGACCTGAGGTTGAACCGTGTAACCTCAAAGAACTCATCGATGAGCTGCTCCAGCCGGTAGGCCTTCTCCAGGGTGATGCCCATGTATCTTGCTCTCTGTTCAGCCGGCATGTCGCGGGCCTCATCCAGAAGGCTCAGGTATCCAATGACGGAGGTCAGCGGCGTTTTGATGTCGTGCGCCAAGTACACGACCAGATCGTTCTTGCGCTGTTCAGCCTCTTGCGCGTCCTTTCTCTGTTTGTCCAGAGTGTTCTTTATCTTGTTCAGCTTGCGTTCCATGAAATCTAGTTCCGGCGACAATGCGATATCAGCGTCAGACCGCTCCACGAGTTGATCCAGTCCCGCGCTGATCTCATTAAAATACCTGGTAAACCATGAAAGCGAGAACCTGATAAAGATTATGAAAAAAACGACAATGGCAATGAGTATATACAAGCTCATATAGTCGCCGAATACTGCAAGGTAGATCCTCTGTGCGTCATCGGTGGCTAGACGAAACGCTCTTTCCAAAAAACCGACCACGCCAGCCCGAATACGCCCCATAGCCAAGACACACAGGAAAAGCACGGCTGCAATCGCTGCGAACACAATCAGGAGCATCCCAAGAAAGACTTTCCTTCTCAGTCTTGAGTAATCGCCCCTATCCCTCTTCCTACTTCTCAATCTTGTAGCCGACCCCCCATACCGTCTTGATGTATTTGGGGCGCTCTGCGGAGTCGTTCATCTTCTCGCGCAGATGCCGGATATGAACCATCACCGTGTTATTGCTGCTGGTGAAATACTTCTCCCCCCATACCTCGCGGAACAGCTCTTCTGAACTGACCACGCGCCCCCGATTGGATGCCAGTACCCATAGGATAGAGAACTCCGTAGGGGTGAGGGACAGTGGCTTTTCGTTGAGCGTACATTCATGGGCATCCTTGTCCAAGACCAGGCCGGAAAAGGCAAGCGTCTTTCCCTCACGCGAAGGTTCGGCGGGGTTGTACCTGGTAAACCTGCGAAGCTGCGCCTTTACACGGGCAACCATTTCGAGCGGTCGAAACGGCTTTGTAATGTAGTCATCTGCGCCCAGTGTGAGACCGGTTATCTTGTCGATTTCCTCGTCCTTGGCGGTGAGCATAATGACTGGGAAGTTGTGCTTTTCTCGGATACGCTGGCATATTTCAAAGCCGTTCACATCGGGGAGCATTACATCCAGAATAGCCAGATCCACGTTTCCGTCTTCTATGAAGTCTAGGGCATCCTGCCCGTTGTAGAACTTGGAAACGCAGTAGTTCTCATTCGCCAGGTATAGCTCAATCAAGTCGGCAATGGCTTTCTCATCGTCGACGACAAGTACTCGTTTGTGCATGAGCGTCACCTCGTCCTGTTCGCTATGCCTTCCTATGGCTATGATAGCATGAACAGGGAAGCATGCGCTGTCCTGCCAGTTGATCTTGGTAAACTTCCCTAGCAGCGTTCAATGTTCCTGTCTGCGGGGCTGGCAGCGTAGTGAGCGGCGCATGGGCAGGAAATCCTCATATGGCGCTGGATGTGAATTAGCGGGACGCTGTTAGCCACAGCGCGCGACTGGCAGATGGGGGGGTAGGCCGAGGCGAACTTGGCAATATCAGGAGACGTGGGCCATGAGCCACCGGAGGCGATTCTGGTGGCGTAATCTTAAGGTAGACCGCGGGGGAGGGAAACGCGGAGTACGGCAAGAAGAGAGACTACGTAGTCCTGGAAGACGTTCCTTAGTGGGGTGTTGCGGTGGAACTCCACAGTATCTTGGGCGCCTCGCCGCAGAAGGGAGCTTTCGCCAAAGCATAGTGCGAAGTCTCCTAGATCGGACCTGACTGCTTTGCTAAGAGCCGGACAATCTCCCAAAGCAAGAGCTTAGGGAACCCGCCCTATACAACAGCATAATCGCTGCGATTGCATGGGGAGCCGGCAGCATCAGAGAAAAGGTTAAAACCGAAGAGGATGGCCTTGGTAGACTTGGGCTCGAAGCGCAACTGATTCCATGGTGAATGCCGGGACCGGACAGGGAGTGGGCAAAACCTGGCGTCGCAATGACCTCTATATCGAACTGCTCGGCGCATCAGGCATGGCCTTCGGCCTTCGCTGGAAAGACGGATGGCGCCAAGATGCCGCCGATATGATGTTCGTCGCTGACCCAACCGAGATCATCCGACGATCTTTCGCCCATGCAGGCTACAGTTTTCGTGGTGTTGGCAAATTGGGCAACCCCGACGATGAAGCGGTGTTTGTCAGTGAAGTCCGTGAATCCCTTAAGCAGGGGAGGCCTGTCCTGAGTTTCGGAGTAGTCGGTCCGCCGGAATGCGGCCTCATCACAGGATACGACGAGGGGGGCGAAGTCCTCATCGTATGGAACTACTTTCAGAACGAACCCATGATGGCTGAAGGAGCTGAGCTCGAACCGTCGGGGTGCTTTCGCAAGAGGGACTGGTTTCCGACCACTATCAGCGCGGTTGCGATAGGCGGCAAAGTCGCTCGACGGGATCTCCGTGAAAGAAACAGGGATACGCTCCGATGAGCGTCTCAAATAGCCGCATCTTCCGAAGTTTATGGCCGCCACAGCGGTTTTGCGGCATACGATGCGTGGGCTGACCAGCTTCTCTTCTCCTGGAAGCGGCAGGAGAATACGACCACGAGCACACCCTAATGTGGAAGGTATGGGGACTTGTCGGATGGGCGCCGTGGTCCGGGCGATCCTCGAAGAGTCCTGGCCCACAGGCGTTCTCGACTACTTCCGGGCCGCTCATGCTCAAGCGGCGCTGATGAACTCACGGGCATCTAGCCAGGCTTAGGAAACAGGGGGAAAGCAGTTTGGAGAATATCGATCAGCGCAATCGGCTGGCTGAAGAGCCATTCTCCTACCGGGTCTCAAAGGACAGGAAGGTGTTCATCTACTGGCATGGGGAACAAGTGGTAATCTTATCGGGGAAGGCAAGTGAACGCTTTCTGGTCCGCATTTCCGAAGCTGATGCCAGAACCGCTCAGCTAATCATGGCCAAGGCAACAGGGAACTTCAAACACGGCAACGAGAAGTTGAGCGAATAGCAGCCCTAGCCTAACCATCCACGCAATAAGCATCCCGCAGACGCAGAAGAGATCCCTTTTGCCTTCTGCATCAAGCTAGGCAGCGGAGAGCGCGGGGGGCGAACCGGCAATGCAACTCGCGCCGCGAACCCGATTGCCGCTTATGCCAAGGGGCGCAACGTTCCTGGTCGGTAGCCTAGAGTCACGAAAGTCGATGGATTGAACAGCAAAGGCTTCGTTCAACTCTGCCAGCTCGATGTCATCGATGGTCCGGTCGGCTTTGGCCAGAGATTTCTTCGTTGCCGGAACTGGCCCAGACCCCGATAGGCGCGTGCGACCCCACGAGAGGAATCCCGATACGTGATGGATAATACTTGCTCTAGCACTGGTACACAGGCACAGTGCATGGCCCCGCCAGGAGAATCCACAACAACTGCCGAGGAGGGTGCTTCATGGGCTCTATTTCAGTTCAGGGTAAGGGCTATGCGACGGCCAAGCCGGACGTGGTGACGCTGTCCTTTAGCGTCGAAAGCAAAGCACGAGACTACGCGGACTGCCTGGACAACCTGAACGGGCACACGGCTGCCCTGCGCCAGGACCTGCAGGCGTCGGGCGCTGATTGCGCAGAGTTGAAAACCACTGACTTTCATGTGGGGGTTGAGCATCGACGTGAGAAGGGCCGGTACATATTCGAAGGGTATTCGGCCTCGCACCGCCTGCAGATCAAGTTACCCGTGAACAAGGAAATGCTCAACCGGGTGTTGGGCACGATTGCCCAGGGCCATAGCGGCGCTGAGATACAGATCTACTTCTCAGCCAAGGACACAGAGGGCTTGAGGCAACAGGCTCTCGCAGAGGCGGTCAGAATTGCCAGGCTCAGCGCCCAATCGCTTGCGCGGTCGGCGGGGGTGAAACTGGGGAAGCTCGAGAGCATAGCGCATGGCTGGGACGAGATTCGCGTCTCCGGGCCCGCATACGGTGTGCTGTGCGAAAGAGCTCCGGACTATGCGGTCGACATAGACCCCAAAGACATCTCGGTCAACGAGAATGTGACGCTCGTATATGAGTTCGAGGAGTAGAGGCGGCACGGATATGTCTGAGCTTGCGCCTATTCATGGCTCACCCGAGCGTCGCGGGAGGCGTTGTCCCCGTTTCGAGCGGCAGGTGCACTGCATGCGCCTTCCCGCGATCCCGTGCGCGGCTGACATTTCGGGGCAGCAACAAGAGGATGGTGCGGCCGTTGCCGCTGTATCTTGGAGGCGATACGAGCATGCCAATACCCGATGTGAGCAAGGACAAGATCATTCAGGCGCTCGACGATTTCGATGACCACAAGCGCAACACTGATGACTGGCGCGGGTGGGAGTCGCGTGGGAATCATCGATATGCTATCAAGTGGGGAGGCAAGCTCTACCCGGTCAAGGAGGCTATCCGCGACGCGACGGGATGCTCGGACTTCCGCGGCGGCGCCAAGGCAAACCCGTATCTCAGGTCCCGGGGTTTCACTGTGGCAGCTCTCAGACGATCACAATCCGACCTCGGGCCAGATGCCTATGCGAACCTGGATCGGCTGCTCAGGAGGTTCGCTGAGTACCGCAAAGATGAGAAACGGTATCTATCGGATGAACGGAACTACAAAGACACACTGTTCAACCGACTGGAGAGGGTCTGGGATCTGCTCTACGCTGATCCCGGCGACAGCAAAAAGGATCTTACTGCGTTGATGCGCGGAGAAAACGTGGAGACCGGAATCATCCCTGCGGTGGACAATCTCCTTGGAGGCTTCGGCTATCGCCAGAGGCCCGATTTCGCGGTATACCTTGAGAGCATCAGCGCAGACGAATACTCTCGGGTCATGCGGCAGCTTCTTGAGGGCGAGGCGGAGCCAGCTGATCGTTTGAGCCAGTTCCGAGCAGCTGTAACTGCTGCATACGGGCATCTTTACGACGAAGGACGGTTTCCTGCTTCTAAGAAGGTCCGGCCGACAATGAGCGAGACCTTCGCGGCTATCCTCCTGGTTTCGTACGATCCTGAGTCGTGCATTCTCTATCGCCCGGGCGAGTATGGCAAGACCGCCGAGTGGCTGGGCCTATCAGTTCCTTCTGCGATCGATCAGAAGTACGCCATGTTCCTCGACATGTCCATACGAATTCTGGCTTACGCTCAGGAGAACGGGTACCCGGTAAACGACCTGTTGGATGTGCACAACATGATCTACGTGGCGTGGAACCTGCCGGAGTTCGAAGATGCCGTCAGGCCTCCCATTGGCCCCGGCCCAGCCGACACGGCGTACGACTTCATCCGCGACCGCGGATTCACATTCCCGCCCTGGCTTGTGACTGACTACATCCTCTCGCTTGCTGCCAAGCCATTCGTCATCCTGTCGGGGATATCGGGCACAGGCAAGACCAAGATGGCGCAGTTGGTCGCGGACTACGCTACCAGGGCATCGGGAGAGCGGAACTGCAGGGCGTTTGTCTCGGTGAGGCCCGACTGGACTGACAACTCGCACCTTCTGGGCTGGTACAATGCAATTGCCGAGCGATATGAAGTCACTCCTGTCCTCGATCTGCTCATGAAGGCATCCGGCGCTCCGTCGGCGCCTCACTTCATCATTCTCGATGAGATGAACATCGCCAAGGTGGAGCACTACTTTTCCGATTTCTTAAGCTGCATGGAGAGCAGATGGATTGACACAGACGGCAGAGTGCGACAGGAACGTGTTCACCTTCACAGCCAGGGGGCCATATCCGAAAGCGGGGAAGACTCCGGCGCGGATCTGGGCGTCCCTTCTCAGATTGATCTGCCCTTGAACGTTTGTGTCACCGGGACGGTGAATGTTGACGAGTCCACGTATGTGTTCTCTCCCAAGGTACTGGACCGAGCCAATGTGATCGAGTTCAATGACGTGTGCCTCGACCCGGATTCCCAGGTACGGGCGGAGGCGCCTGGCGAGGCAGGATTCGTGCTCAAGCCTGATGTGAATATCGTTCGGCTTCTTTCGGGGTGCAAGCCCGCGACGCGGGAGTTGCTGGCCCAGATGAAGAGCTCGATCCCTCTGCAGTTCGAATTGCTGCTGAGCATTCATGAAGCGCTTCGGCCATACCACCTGCACTTCGGCTACCGTGTTGCCTACGAGATTGCAGCGTTCATGCTCAACGTCCGGCAGTTCTGCGTTGGCGGCGACGAGGTGCTTCCCTTCGCCTTCGACCTTCAGGTCATGCAGAAGATACTCCCCAAGATGCATGGCAACGCGGCACAGCTGCGTGGGCCGATCGACAGCCTGACCTCCGTCTTGCCTGAGTCTTGCATCATAAGCCACGGCAAACTCAACCGCATGAAAACCCGACTGGAGCAGGTGGGGTTTGCGTCTTTCATTGAGTAGACAGGCGTACGGGCAGAGGAGGGGGGTGGGCAGGTGTGACGGTTGATTTGGTCTCCCAGCTCATTCAGCAGGGAGCCCGGTGCGAGGACGGGGTCATCCGGGTTGAGTCCGATTCGGCGTACTACCTCAGCTTCGGCGACGGCGATGCTCCAGTCTGGATTGAGCAGTCGCCACTCGTCGCCAGGCTGGGGGGCGGGCTGGGCCTGTTCGAACTGAACCTGGTGAACTGCGTGGGTCGCCTCCGCCTGGGTCCGGTCGAACTTGACGTCGAATGCGCCAAGCTCACACCCGTCCAGTTCCGCACTATGGTCGATGACGTGTCCGGCTATCTCGCACAGCTGCCCTTCTCGCACAAGGGAGCAGGATCGTCCTATGAGCGCGCGGCCGAGTCGGCGAGGCCCATCGACTATCACATACTCGTCTACGTGAGCAACCTGCTTCGATCCAACCTGCTGCAGGCGGCGGTGGCGCAGGTCGTGGCCGATCCGCACGTGTCGTTTGTCAAGCAGCGGCAGCACGTGCGAGTAGAGCGGGCGCACCGGGCCGACTCAGTCACGGTGCGGGACATATGCGCCAATCCTCGCCGTTTCGAGCCCATACGGCCCGGGTCGGCCCTGGCGGCGAGCGCCATCAGCATACGTCTGGAGGGGAAGCCCCTTGCGGGGCATTTTCCAGGCTCGGTCTTGTCCAGCACCATGATTCCGGCGGTCGACAACCCGGAGAACCAGTTCGTGCGGCATGTCCTCGAGTCCATACTGCTGGTCGCGAGTTCAGTAACGGCGTCTGTACGCTGTACCTCTGACATCCGCGCTGAAGCCTGCCGGGTGCAGGACGGAGTCGAGCGCCTCCTGGCGTACGATCTGTTCCGAGAGGTCTCCCCGCCGCGCGCATTGAGCCTGTCATCGCAGGTGCTGCAACGCAAGGCAGGCTACCGGGAAATGCTCACGTATCACTCGCAGATGATGCTGCCTCCCACGCCTGCCTGGCCAGATGATCTCGAGCGGATTCTGGAGTTGAAGGATGCGGCCGCTCTCTACGAATACTGGGTGTTCATTCAGGTGTGCAAGGCTGTGGAGGAGGCGGCAGGCGCGCGCTCTACCCAGGCGTCGGCGGTAGCGAACTGCGACCCGCTCGGGGTCAGGCTTGCCCGCGGGATTCGCGTCCAGTTCCCCGGGGATGTTGAAGTGAGCTACAACAGGCAGTTTGCAGGATACTCCGGCCCCTTCCGCCCGGACGTGACGCTCGCCACACCCGCCGGCATGTGGGTGTTCGACGCGAAGTTCCGCCTTGATAGGAAGTCGGGATTTGATGACAGCGCAAAGGTCGACGACATCTGCAAGATGCATTCCTATCGCGATGCGCTGCCCGGATGCAGAGGAGCCTATGCGGTCTACCCAGGCGACGAGGAGCTGATGTATCCAGCGCCTGGAGGCGAGCCGTCCGTGGCTGTGTGCGACCGCGCGGGAAGCGCCGCCTGTGTCGCCATCGATGGCGTGGGCGCGATCCCCGCACGGCCGGGCGGAGCCTCTGCGTGAGCCGACAGCGATGGCGGGTCTGGTGGCAGGGGTTCTGCGAGACGGCATCATGGGCCGCGCAGAACCGCGTCGGCAGGATATCCCCGGAAATGGCCCTCAGATCCAGGGGCAGTTGAATATGGCCCATCAGAGTTAAGCTCACACATATGCTGGTATACTGCGGTGTCGATAGACCATGCCCACATTGTGCTGGAGGTGTGAAGCCTTGAATTTGAAGCCGCAGGAATGCAAGATAGTTGCTGGCATTTTCGAAACCCTTTCCTGCCTGGTAGTCATAGATGCAGAGGGAAGAATTGTGCATCTAAACAACAAGTATGCCAGTATTCTGGGAATGGATCCGGAAGAAGCCAGGGGACGGTTGGTAGATAATGTCATTCCCCATACGAGAATGAGTACAATTCTGACAACAGGCAAAGAAGAAATCGGTTCGGTCTTTCGAATGAAAAACGGCGAAACTGTAGTATGTAACAGATATCCCATCAGGGAAAACGGTGAGATCATAGGAGCCTTTGCCCACACAACGTTCACAAGATCAAATGATGTGAAGGCGTTTGTCGAACGAATTAGAGAGCTCAACAATGAACTGGATCAATGCAAAGATAATCTTGAGAAGCTGCAAGGGGCCAAGTATTCCTTGCAGAACATCATTGGGAAAACGCCGGCAATCCAGCAGGTTATCAGTATGGTCGAAAAAGCGGCCCAAACAAAGTCCACCGTACTGATAACTGGAGCGACCGGCACTGGCAAAGAACTGGTGGCGCACGCCATTCATCACGAAAGTCAGCGCAGGTATAAGCCCCTCGTTAGGCTTAACTGCGCCTCCATACCGAAAGATCTGTTCGAATCCGAGCTGTTTGGCTATAGCTCACGTGGGGCCGCATGCAGACGGCCACTGCAACTGCGTCACCGCTTCATCCGTAAGCGTCAAATGGCGCCCACCTATCGACGAGACGGGAGTTAGTGCGCATGCTTATGTTGTCATCGGGTTATTCTGCTGGTGTCGGCGTATTGACTCGCGGGCCGGGCGACGCTATGATGAGCATAGCTGTATATCACTATGTGTATACATCGTTTGTTTTGGAGGCGCCAAATATGCCTGACCGCAATCGCATGCACCGTATGCAGTTCTACATCGAACCTCGGCTCCACGACGAGCTGTCGTCGCTCGCCAGGCATCGCAACGTCGCCATGGCCGAGTTGATTCGCGAAGCTATAGCGAGTTTCGTCGCCAGGGAGACGCCCCGCCACGACGACCCTGCCCTCAGGATAATCGGCATGATTGACTCGCCTGACGCACCGGGCGACGCGGCGGTGAACCATGATCGCTACATCTACCGCAAGGATTGGGAGGACTGATGAACATCCGCTGCTTCGTTGATACGAGCGCGTGGTTCTCACTGCTCATGGCGGCAGACCAATACCATACAGTTGTGCGAGCCGAGTACACCCAGGCCCATAGCGAGGGAAGTATCTTCATAACCAGCAGTCTTGTGTTGGGCGAATTGCACACACTGCTAACCGCGCGCACCGGTACCGCAGCAGGCTTCTGGTCATTTCGTGACGACATCGCACTAAGTGACCGGGTTCACGTGCTCCATCCAACATCAAACCAGCTTGACGCGGCTTTTGATCTTCTTCGGCGCCGATCAGACAAATCGTACTCATTCGTAGATGCGACATCCTTTGTGCTGATGCGCGATGAGTCCATGCATACTGCGCTCAGTCTCGATGGGCATTTCGCTCAGGAGGGATTCCTTGTTATCCCCACACCTGAGAAGTGTCTACATGAACTTTCCCAGCCCTACTTCAAGGAACCGGCCTCCACGGTTGAAGACAGAGTAAGGTCATTGAACAGGTAAAACGCACCTTGGCGTTCCTGTGGGGATGCCATGATCAATGCAGAAACGGTAAGCAGGCACAACATCTGTTGTAAGGCATCGTAAGGCACGCCGGGGCCAGTCGGCTATTGGCACAACCTGCTTCGGGGTTGTGCGCCGAGAGGTCAAATGGGCCAGTAGGAAGGGATTCGAGCGATTCGGTGTTGGGCCATGCACTGTAGAGGTACCGGCCGGTCAACCACAACTGAGGTATTGCGCGCCTGGCGGTCAGTGGGTTCCTCGTGGCGATGTGGTGCGCTGCATCGTTCATGACGGCGGCCCGGATAATCAGGCTGTCATTGAGATCGATGATCAGGAGCTTCCTCTCGAGGAGTTCGGTAGGATGCTGACTGCATATGCAGGGTGGGGCATGCGCATTTGCTTTGTTCCCGATGATGAGACTGAAAGGCAGCCCGAAATCGATGTGCGAGAACCCAGCGAAGAGTGGAACTATTGTTGGGACCCAGACGAGTAATCGAAAGGGCCTAACAAACGTGTCCAGCGGACGGGAAAGGGCGGTTCGGTCGATGTGACTCACTGCCGCCGCTGATATGCGAATCCGTCAGTCTGTGCCTTGGCGCGGCGATCTCGGTAGAACCATTTGCTCCCTGGCGGCTGAGATGATGGCGACAAAACTACCCGCGCGGTAATTCGGGCGAGAAGGCTTCTCCAGATGTGTCAGACGTCATGCTTCATTCTATGAGAACCCTTTGGCCCCGAAGGGTTCTCGTCGTGCCGGAGGGACTACACATGAAAACACACCACGAGGAACTCTTGAATGCGGTGCTCGATGTCATAGAATCCAGATACGCTAAAGACGTAAGCATCATGTTCATATACGGATCATATGTCAACGGAACGGCGAATGAAAAGTCCGACTTGGACATGATTTATGTGCCGAAAACCGAGCTCGGTTGGAGGCTCGCAAGGACCTTCATGCTGAACGGCAGCGGCAACGATCTTTGGGGGGTGAACTGGGAGCGGCTTGAGAGGTTTGCGAACTATGACGATATGAAAGTGTCGGTCATTGCCGACTCGCGACTCGTTTACTATGCTTCGGAGGAAGACAAGCAACGATATGACGCGCTGAAGAAACGCGCTTGGGACACAAGGTGCGGTTCTCTCACGCCTGCGCTTGTCGATAAGGCTGAGAGTCATCTCACGACGGCAAAGCAGTACTATGGCGAGCTTTGCCTTGGACATAATCTGTCAGCGGCCGGAGGGGTATTGCTCGAAATCAGCGACGTTGTTTGCCTGCTGAACCATACTTACCTCCGGTTTGGCGCCAAACGCATTCTCGAGGAGATGTCGGCACTAGAGCGTCTGCCTGCAGGGTTCATTGAGGCCTTTCGAGCGGTAGCCGATGTGGAGACAATCGAACAAGCAAGAGCGGCTTGTCATACCTTGATAACTCTTGTAAGCGGATTCTTATCCGAGGTCGAAAGGGAGATCGTTCCGCGTCCCGTTCCCGCCGAGTTCGCAGGATTGTACGAAGAGATCTCGGCGCACTGGAACAAGATCCGCTTATCGTGTGAGAATGGCGATGCGATCAACGCGTTCTTATCGGCGGCATCCCTTCAGGATGAGCTTGACCGTGTGCAACGCTGTCTTGGCATTGACATTACGGAGATGCGTTTTGTAGACCGGTACAACCCAAACAGCCTTGTTGAGTTCGCACAGGCCGCTCAGAAGGCCGAAGACGCATTCCTCACCCTATTGTGCGACAGTGGAGTTCCGATTTCCAGCTACACCACCGTAGACCAGTTCAAACACGCCCTGATGGACTTGTAGATGAGGCGTGCACCGATGCGGGAATTGCCCCGACGGTGGGGGAAACGCTTTCTTGTGGGATCGCGGATCTCGTTGTGTGGGCGTGAGCGCAGCACATCCTCGGTTCGCGCGACCTTGCTTCTGGGGGGTGTGACCGTGATTGACGACGGAATCCATGGGTGGAACGTGCCTGAGATTCGAGAGGCGGTGTTCCGACGGTCGGAGGAGCGTGCCGAGCTTGTCAGGGCTGATGCGATGAAAAGAGCGCATCGTATCGCCGATCTTCTGAGGGCTCGCTATTCGGCCTCAGCGGTCACGCTGTACGGCTCCCTTTCTGAAGCCTGCTTCCACGATGGGTCAGACATAGATATCCTCGTTGAAGGGTTCAGAGGTCAATACTGGGAAATGTACGTCATGGCCGATGAGATGGCTGGCCCTTTCGACCTTAGTGTCGTGTGTATCGAAGATGCGGCAGACACGCTGATTGAGTATGCGCGGGAAAGGGGGATCCGCATTTGAGCCCCGAGGATTACCTAGTGGTTCAGGCCCGAGACAAGTTCCGTGCATTCCGGCACGTGTTCAGGAACATCTACGGATTTCAGCTGGATGCAGAGCGGATACTGGAGTTGCTCCGCGACCTACACAGGACGGTGTTAGCGCTCAACTCTGACCTAGACCAGTTCGTATCTGAGATCGATCGCGTAACGCGGTAGAGGTCGCAGTCAGCGCTCACCGAGCTAGACAACGCACGCAGATGGGCACACCGTTCTCTCTGAGCATGCCGACGGAGAAGATGCTGGCGAGCAGTGTGGCCGCTGGGTCGTCTGTCCTGCACAGCGCGAAGGTGGACGGCATCTGCTAGTTGAGTCCAGGCTACTATGTGAAACTGGATCTGCCATACTACGGCGTCAGCATGGAAGTCTCTAGAAACCGCGTTCCAAACACCCCGCTTACTGCACTCACGCATATTGTTGCCTCGAGTGTAGCCTACGAACTGCGACAACGGGGCCAACGTTATTCATCATTACTGACCACCTGGAAGCGCTAGTGGTTGCCATCCGTGGACTGGGTTTGGGGGCCTTGGGACTGTTTGCCCCCCATTGATCTCGACCGTCTGGAGAAGAATGTCGGTCGCCTCCTTGTCCGCAGGGTAGTGCTGTGCGTTGAGCCTCATCTTGTCTACTGCTGCCCTATCGAGATCGATTTCTAGCGCATGGGCAAGGAACAGCAGGTATATGTAGGTGTCTGCGATTTCGTGCTTGATCTCTTCACGCTTCTCGGCGCATCTGGCAGCGAGTTCGGAGTCGGGGATCCACAGGATTCCCTTAATGGAGCACATCACGCAGGAGTTTCCCTGATGGTAGAGGAAACACTCTTGCAGGATCACGGGCTTCGCTGTGCTGGTGTGAGCGCAGTGCAGCGTGCTGTCAGAATGGATGTGAGACCAAATGCCCCGACACACAGGAGCCGAGGCTGTGGACGCTATCGAGGCCATAGGGTCAGTTTTCAGAACCCATCACCAGGAGCGTCATTTTTCCGGTGCAGGGCTTGTGAAGCAGGGCGACGCGACTCTGTTCTCTGGTGCGTATGGATACGCGCACAGGGGCTGGCGAATCTCAAATACCGTGTCTACCAGGTTCGACACGGCCTCCATCACCAAGTTGTTCACCGCGGTGGCTGTGTTGCAGCTGGTGGAGCGCGGGCTCCTATCGGTGCATGATAAGGTGCTCGAGATCCTCAAGCTTGAGGGCACTTCGATCTCGCCGCGGGTTAGCGTGTATCATCTGCTTACTCATTCATCTGGGATAGGCGACGACGCCGACGAAGAGGCGGGCGAGAGTTACGAAGCTATCTGGAAAGACAGACCTAACTACTCAGTGAGGGAGACTGTGGACTTCCTGCCGCAGTTCGTGAACAAGCCAGCCAACTTCGCGCCAGGCGAAGGGTGCAGGTACAACAACTGCGCGTTCGTATTGGCAGGTTTGGTGGTGGAGAAGCTTACAGGGCAGACCTACCGAGACCACGTCTGCGAGAACGTGTTCAAACGGGCCGCCATGTCCAACACGGAGTTTGTGGCTATGGACGACACAGCCGAGAACGTGGCAGAGGGCTACGCCGCTGTGGAAGACGAGGAGGGAAAGCTAGTCGGCTGGCGGAAGGTAAGCGTCAAATGGCGCACACCTAGCAGCGAGGGCTTATGTGTGCTTGTGTTTCTGAGGGGGCAAGCAGCAAGAAGCCCCCACCTCGATGAAGTGGGGGCCGGTATGCTCAGGTTGTTATCGGGTGGTTCTGCAGGCCTCAGGCAATGAGTTGGAGTAGGGCAGCAACTTCTCGATAGCCGCGGGATCGACGAGGTCAATGCTCGGCATCTGCTCGAACAGATGGCGTAGATAGGCGAAGGGGTTCAGCCCGTTCTCCTTGGCCGTTTCAATGATGCTATAGATCACGGCGCTGGCTTTGGCCCCGCGAGGAGTGTTGGCGAATAGCCAGTTGCGGCGGCCTATCACGACCGGCCTGATCGACCGCTCCGCCCGGTTGTTGCTAAGCTCCAGCCGTCCGTCCTGCAGGAAAGCCTCGAGCCTATCCCACTGGTTGAGGCAGTAGGCCACC
>JAYFQW010000020.1 GCA_034926675.1 Clostridia bacterium
CCCGGCGTCGGCCAGGGTCGCCATAGAGCGGTCAAGGGGTTCGATGCTGTCGTTGAAGGCAAACCCGGCGGTTGCCGCCTGCCCGTGCATGAACACATCCGGCGGAACCTTTGCTGCGAACGATGTCGTCAGCTTTGTGGATAGATCGCCCCAGGGTACGAAGGTCACAACGAGGTCGATGTCGGGGTGGGCCTTCCTGAACGCAGGAAGGATCTCATCGTTCATCGCCTTCATCAGAGGCGATTCGGTGCCCGCGAACCACAGGTTGATCGTCGGGCCTTTGGCCATGCCCAGCGATGCGATGCAGAGCAGCATCACCATTGTGAGTGCAAGAACCATAATACGCTTCATCATCGGTGCCCTCCTTGATTTGGTGTTCTTATGTACCTCACTCCATGCCCTCATGGAGTATGGCGCCAGCGGCCGCCAGATCCTGCCTCACCTGCTTCACGTCTACATCCGCAAAGATCGCCGCCTGGCCACCTTGACGAACGGCCACGGCAGCGGCCACTCCCGCTGCATGGCCAGTTGCGAAACATGTGGGCATCACTCTGGTGGACGCATATGCCTCGTGAGTTACGGATATCGCCCTGCCCGCCGTGATAACGTTTGTCAACCTGATCGGCACAAGGGATCTGTACGGAATCGCATACGATCGCTTGAGCCTTATTGCAGTGAGGCCCTTGCCGTCGGGCGAATGAATGTCGATGGGGAACGCCCCCCTGGCAATGCCGTCATCGAACTCTCTGCCCTCTATGAGATCGTCCTGAGTGAGTATGTAGTGGCCCACCGGGCGGGCCGACTCGCGTATTCCTATCTGCGACCCGGTCTGCGCAAGGCGCGATTTCCCGAACCCTGGTATGTGCTCCTTCATGAAACGGAACACTTGATGCGCCTGGAGCAGGCCCTCCGCCTCGGCGCGCGTGACATCAAACGGATCGCGTTGGTCTATTCCCTTCACTCGAGTCACGTTCACTATGACCTCATCAGAGTGGATTCCTGAGAAGAACAACAGCCTATCCCTGTTTATACCGAACTCGCCAGTCTTAACCGCGCCAGCGAGTTTACTAAAGAAACCTGCAACGCCAATCGACTGCTTGGGATCGAGCATATCGGGGCTCGACCCCAACACGAAGTCATCGGGATTCTCTTTCATGTACTTGACCACTTCCGACATGTCGACTCCTGACACCCGGAACATCAGTGTTCCCGGCTGAGTCATTGCATCGGCCTCCCTGCCCGCCGCAACCTGGCCGCCGGCGGCTTCAACCAGCCTTGCTATGCCCGTGCAGTCGACAAAGGCTCGGGCCTCTACCAGCATCGATCCGTACAGGCCCGTCAGGATTATGTGGTCTATCCGGCCATCGGCGGCATGGACCTCACTTACAAGCTGATGCAGGAGGAGCTGCACTCCCGACTCCCTGACCATCTCCATGGTCACAAGCTTCATCCCCTCAGGCTCCACCGGCGTTACTGTGGGAACGAATCCGATGGTGTCGGGCACATGGCCAGGCGAAAACCCCAGCTGCTGGAGGCGGTCCACAATCTCTTGGCCTATGCCGGCGATAATCTGGCCGCTTTGGGCATGAAATGTCATCAAGGGCCAGACCAACGCCGCCGTCGACATGCCTCCCAGATAGCCCAGACGCTCGATCAGCACTACTCTGGCCCCGGCTCTCCCGGCAGCTATGGCTGCGGCTACGCCTGATGGCCCGCCGCCTATTACTGCAATGTCTGCGCTGTATGCTCGTCTAACCTCGCTCATGCTACCTGCCCTCAGAATCAATGGCTGCCCGGAATTCTCTCACCGCTTGATACACTGTTGATGCCTCTCGCCCCGTAACAATTGCGCCCAGCATCAGCCCACGTATCCCGCTCCATCGCAGCGCCGCAAGGTCTTCGACTCTGATACGCCGCTGCGTAGGCACCACCACGGGCTTTCCGGTCCAGTCCACGATGTTCTTGTAGTGCAACAAGTCCCGCCACGACAGCGGTTTCCCGTATCCTTCCCCCTCCACTACTGAGGCCTCGATTATCCCGAACGGAGCGAGTGCCATGGCCTCGAACTCGGCCTGCCTGTATGTGTGGTCTCCGGCCACCATGCCTGTCATGGACGTGCTGGTCAGGGCATGCGCCCCAAGCTCGTGCGCATATATGGAGTAGAAGTCGAAACCCATGAGCTCAAGCTCGCGCATCTCGGGCCCCCAAGCGCCGGGAAACGCGCCGGGGACAATCCCCACAGGCGTCTTGCGCTCGCCGGCGAGGCTGAGGATACGTTCAAGTCTCGCTCGTTCTTCTTCCAGCGAGCCCATCTTGAGCCCAGAGGCCCTGTGCTCCACGTTGATGTGCACCTTCAGCACATCGGCGCCGGCGTCAAGCGCAGCCACAGCCAGGTCGGGCTTGTTTCCAGGCAGACTCATGATCAGCGTCAAAGGATGAGAATTCAACAACTGGACGAAGTTGGACACGGTTCATCATCCTCCTCAGGCTCAAAAGCAGCATCTACCTTGCATTCAAACAGGCGATCCCAGGGCAAGCATAGGCTGAGCTTGGCGAGTCGGCAGCACTCCGGGCCAAAGTGCGGAAAGCACTCCTCGAACAGGGCCTCGGCCTGGCCCCGGAGGGTTGCGAGGGCAAGCTCCTCGGCTCCAGCGTGTTGAGCGAGCCCGAAGTTCCAGGGATCCATGCCTCTAAATTGGAGTAAGCTCGTGGCCTCAGCGCGTGTGCATGACTGGTACAGGTAGTCGTCTACTAGCCTCTCAAACAGGAACCGGGCGCGCGGCATCCAGTTGTCGGGGTTGGCCCATGCCGCAATAGCTGTGGCCAGGGCGGTGCCTATGGAATTCGCAGCTGTATTCCATCCCGCATATGCAGACAGCTTGTTCAGCAGGGACATGTCAAGCAAGGTTCGGACAAACTGAACATCGGCTCCATTCGCGGTTCGTACATCGGCAACTGCTACGGTCTTGCCACAGCGACCGCTGTCAGCCAACTTCTCGAGTATCCGGGTGTCTATGTATTCCCGCCCACTGCCCCGTGCCTGTGCGCCCTGGGCAACGTGATCGACCCTCACCTCGCAGGCGGGGTCGGGGGCGTGAACTAGCAGCACGATGTCGGATTCACCGTCGACCGCTTCGACAGGCACGGCCCCGGCCGCGATTATCTGAGACTCGACACTCTGGGCAAGCGGCCTATCCTCGAACTTGGGGACAGTGAACCTGCCTTCTTCGGGCATGAAAATCGTTGAAACCCTCGGGCGCGAGCCGCGTCTGCCGCTGACGTTCATCGTGTCGGAAATGTGGCGCGCAAGCAGAGTCATATTCAACTCGTCAGCGCCAGGGTGAATGCAGAGAAATTCAGGCATTCCGTCGGCGATGCCCGCAAGGCGTCCGGCATAGTCGAGGAGCGCTCGCTGTTCAGCCATGTGTGGGCCGTATACATCGGCGTCTTCCTGGCCCAGCATGAGAAAGCCAAATACTCCCATGGACGCGAGTGCTACCGACATGAGGTTGACCGCGTGGTTACGGCGGCGCGCGTTCAGATGGTCTTCAAGCAAAGCCGGGGGCAGTTGCTGCTTCACGTCGTCCAGTTCACGCAGTTCGGCAGCTGTCGCAACGCCCTCGGCAGATTTGGCCGTCAGCACAGAGAACCGGTGAAGCATCTCCCAGTGCTTTAGGAACTCAGAGCTGCGGCCTGTAGTGGTGATCCGCATTATCACGCCGGAGACGAGCATCTTCGTCGTGGGGTTGCACATTGCTATCCGTGCAAGTCGGCCAAGCCGCCTGCGGGCAATGTCGAGGCTCACCTTACTCGAACGTGATGCGATCAGCCCCCCGTACAGCACCATTTCCAGCGACACCAGCATCGCCGATACGTTCGGCGCCGTCGACTCAAGCCAGTCCAGCACAGCATCGGGCAGGCCGGGTTCCAGGAAACGTCCTAAGATCTCAGGCGGCGGGGCAACAACGTCGATTCCGGCCATCTCCGCGATGCGCACGGGAAACACCGTCGTGCATGGACGATCATCTAGAGGTACAAGCGCAACAGGCCCGCTGGTCATGGCAGCTCTACCCCCTGTACTTCCTGGGCCATACGCGAAGACTCGCGCACTATCAGCCCAGGCTGAAGGACTACCTGTATGGGGCCTGCTATCCGCCCCTCCACGATATCCAGCAGAGTTCGCGCGGCCATGAGGCCCACCGTATCACGCCGCACCTGCACCGAGGTGAGGCTGGGATAAAGGTGCGCTGCAAGCTCCAGGTCGCTGTAGCCCACCAGGCCAACGTCGGCCGGAACACCAATTGACCTCTCATTGAGGAGGCGCAGAGCCCCCGCCGCCATCCAGTCGGTCGACGCGAACACGCCCAGGCGGCAGCTACCTGCCACATCGATGAGGCGAATCATGGCATTGTGGCCGCCCGTCTGGTCAATCTCGTCGATTATCACAAGATCCTGCCGCAATGAGGCGCCCATGTCGGCGAGGCCTGCGACAAAACCAGCGTATCTGTCGGCGAAGGTCTGTATGGATAAGTCACCACCCAAGAACGCGAATTCCTCGTAGCCGCTTTCCGCCAGATGTCTGCCTACAAGCCTGCCGCCTGAAACGTTGTCGGGGATTACCGCTGAAAGGTCAGTCCGGCCCCCAAGGTACTTGCCGATGAACACACACGGGACGCCCGTGGCCATGAGCGAATCGATGTATTGCTGTGACATTGGGATTCCACCAACGATACAGCCGTCTACATGTCCGCTTGCCACTGGCTCAGGTATGCGAGATCTCGAGGACGCGTCAGTGGTCTCCACAAGTACGGTTCTGCCGATACGCCCAGCATACGATGATACACTGGCGATGATGTCTGAGAAGAAAAGGTCAGAGTTGAGACTGCCAACGGGATTCGCAATGATGCACGCAATCGGACGAATTCCGTTTATCCCTGCGAGCGCGTTGGAGCCGGCACCAGTCGCAGCGCGTTGCGGCAACCGCGACGTCATTACCTGCAGGGCCTGAGCTGCGTTTCTGATTCGGGTTGCCGTCTCGGCGCCGACTCCCTCAGTCCCGCGCAAAGCTCGGCTCACTGTGGAGGGCGATACTCCCAACATCCGCGCTAGTTCTCTCACTGTAGCCATAGAATCAGCCCCCAGCAGTTTCCGCAACAGGTGTTGCGATACGTTGCGTCAGTATTGTTCGGCGCTGATCCGCATTTTCCTGCTGGCGAATGAGGGCTTTCCGCAAGACTTGTCGGCATAATCAGCGCAACACTGTTTCATTGAGTATGGCGCGCCGTCTCCTTCGAGTATCCGAGCTACTCACGACCTGACACCTGATCTCTCGTGAAGGAGGGACAGGATGCATCAATTGCTGGAAACCGACCTCGTCTGCAGGAACATGCGCGACTTTGCTAGAATCATCGCCGTGTTTCACCACACAAGGGAGGACGGTAGCCACCATGAAGTACGCGCGACGAACAGGGTTGACTGTGCTGCTGGCAGCGGCATGTTTACTTGCCTTATCGGCCAGTGCTCTCGGTTCATCTGTTACGCTCCTGAACGGAACTACACATGATGCTCAGCTAGTAGGCTTCTTCACATTCGACGGCGTGGATCACTTCGTATTCCGCATGGCTGATGGATCTCTGATGGCCTATTCGCGGTCAGAGGTGGCCCTGATACAGGTCAACCCCGGCCAGCCGCCGACGAGCGGCATCCCGCTCGGTCAGACAACACAGCCTCCTGCGGGAGCACAGCCGCCTACCGCAGCACAGCCGCCTACCGCAGCACAGCCACCGACCGCAGTGACTCCGCCGGCGCCCACTCCCTTGTTCGAGCTTTCCGGGACATGGAGCATCAGCGCCAACCAGTCAGGCGGTGAGCTGACGATCAAGCAGAGCGGAACAACGTTCTCAGGCACAGTGCTCGGCAGCACTCTGGCAAACGGCAGGGTGCAGCCTGATGGCACAGTCAGCTTCGAACGGATCATCGGGAACAGCAACCAGGTCTACACAGGCAGGGTGGTTCAGGATGCATCAGGTGGTTTGACCATGGAAGGCACTTTCGACTGCAATGTTACCGGCGGAAAGGGTTCTCCCTGGCGTGCCATTCTGACAAAACCGTCGCCAGTGTCAGTGACTCCGCCGACAACCACGCAGCCTGCAACGCCGCCGACGCCGCAACCTGATTACTTGCGGGCAGAGCGGGAACCCAACAATGATATCGCAAGCGCAAACCTGATAGGGTTGGGCGCAGATATCACCGGCGCCATATCCACCACCGGCGATGTTGACATGTACAAGGTCAGCGTGCCTACGCATGGCACATTCCACGTGACATGCACGCAGCCCGCCGATTTCTACATGGCGATATTGAACGAAGCAGGAACTCAAATAACAGGGGGCGACCTGGGCAGCCCTAAACAAACCATGGTGCTCGATGCCGACGTATTTGAGCCGGGCAACTACTACATACTCGTACGCGGATACTCGAGCTCGGCCAAGTCCGATGACCCATACACGCTGAGAGCGGATTTCCGGGAGGCTCGCGACGCGTTCGAGCCCAACGACAGCATCCAGCAGGCATCGACCGTGGTCTCGGGCAGGCAGTTCGATTCCTTCATCTACAGGCCGGGAGATGTTGACTACTATCGGATAGATGTATCAGGGCCCGCAAGCATCAAAGTCACATCCACCCAGCCGGCCGACTACCATATGTCTATCATGGACAGCTCCGGCGCAAAACGGCTGTACGGCGGCGACTTGGGCAGCGCCGGCGCGAACATGCTCCTTGAAGGCGATGTGTACGAGCCAGGCGCCTACTATGTGGTGATGCGCGGGTACAGCGCCGGCTACTACAACATGCACACTCCGTACATCATGACCATAACCGTCACTCCCGGAGGAATCGATAGGTTCGAACCCAACGACGCACCGGAGCAGGCCGCCGCGCCGCCTCTCGGGCAGCCATTCGCGTCGTTCATATCCCGCCCGGACGATCAGGATTACTACAAGCTGAACATCACTGGTCCATCGCAGATAGTCGTCGAATCCGACCAACCTGCCGACTACTGGCTGGGGATAATGGACCGCGACGGCAAAACCGTCTTGGCGGGGGGCGACTTGGGAAGCATCGGATCGAACATGATAGCGATGCGCGACGTGTTCGAACCTGGCGCCTACTACGTGCTGATGCGCGGGTATAGCCAGGCCGCCTACAACATGCACGCTCCGTACAACATGAGGATCGTGGTCAAGCCCGCACTGTACGATCCCGCGGAACCCAACGACTCGCTCAACCAGGCCAAGGGCCTTCAGCTGGGGCAACCGGCAACCGGGGTCATAGCTACTAGCGCTGATCAAGACTGGTGGTGCTTCGACGCGCCGCTCCTTGGCAAGGTGCGTATCACATGCACACAGCCGGCTGATTTCGTGCTTAGGGTCGTAGATTCTGCTGGAAAGGATATTAGGAGGGAAGACTTCGGCGGCAAGGGCGCCCTCATGGACCTCACCTTGCAGCTTGCGCCGATGCTGAGGTACTACGTGGTCGTGCAGCCCTACTCCAGTGGCGAGTACAACATGCTTGAAGCCTATCAGCTTACCGTGAGCCCTGCCAAGTAGACAGGGCGCATAACACGGAGAGGCGCAAACACAGATTCCCGCAGATTCACAGAGCGGCGTGCTTCCCTGAAGAAGCACGCCGCTTGATCAATCATGTGTTATGTATCGAGACTGGGGTCAGACGTGCTCGGCAACTATGACCGCGAAGTAGTAGTCCATTGCTGGATCGCACCCGCTGACAGATGATTCGGCGCCATTGGGATCATATACGCGAATGTCGAGATCGACGATTGCCAGACCTCCTATTCATACGCATTCCCCCCAATAGTGGAGTAGACGCACATGTTCCTGTTCGGCGCGAAATCCATGCACGTTGAGGCCAGAATCCCCGCTATTTCACCTTAAACCTATTGCCCGTATTCGCATAGACAAATGCCGTCAGTCCTCCGACAATCACAAGCACAATGACCACCGTGCTCATCCAGCCGACTTCAAGTATGACCCCTACCATGGCCAACACCATGCATGCAGCGAAGAAGAGCATCAACCCTCCTCCAAATCTGCCTAAAGCTCTCTTGTCATACGCTTTTCTTTGCTCGGGTGTAGCTGCGAAATAGGCGGTATACAGGGTTAAGCACTTCTCGTTGATAAGCAGTATCCCGAGCGCAGCGAAAACCGCTGCAGCAACAACGCATCCGATGATATCCGCCAGCATTTGCCTTCCTCCCTACCTTGGCGCGTGTTCCGCCGAAGCTGTCGTCCGACGAACACCATCCAGTCGATGTCGGGGCGAAGCAATGCGATGCGCGGCGTAGGTCAGTTCTCTGGTTGATGGTTGGTTGATTCGCTGCGGTTGATGTTCCACCTTCCGCATGGATTCCCACTTAAGGCGTATGCGATTTCAACTGTGAACGAGCCGGTCGAAGACCGCATCGGCGACTGATGGGTCAAGTGCCAGCGCACATCAATGTCATCGTTTCGTCCACCGCTGCCTTCACGTCTCCGCTACCAGCCACTTGCTATGTGATGCGTATGGCCTTGCGGTCCACATAGGCGCTTCTGCATCCACACAGTGAGCGGCCCGGTTGGGGTTCCAGGGGCTTTCCAAGCTGACCGGGGGCCGTCGAGATCTTGATGAGCGCGCAGAGCACCCAGTAGTATAGTGGACCCGGGAATTTGGACACTGCAGCGAGGAGAAATAAGATAGACTGTGGCCATGAGGAAGAGCTATACACCATCGTTCAAGGCTGAAGTCGTAATTGCGCTTCTCAGGGAGGACAAGCCCCTATCCAGGATTGCGTCAGAGGTAGGCGTATCCCCCTCGCTGTTGTCCCGCTGGAAGGCCACTGCCGTTGAGAACATGAAGAACCTGTTCGCAGATGAAGAGCGCTCTGAGGAAGCGCTGAGAGCCGCCCATGAGCGGGAGCTAAAGGAGCTTTATGCGGAGATCGGAAAGCTGAACACCCAGCTGTCCTGGTTAAAAAAAAGGACTGGAATCAACCGTGTCCAGGGCTGAACGCGCTGCACTGCTTGAGCTGGACGGATCGACGATTCCTCTCAGCTTGCAGGCCAAGCTTCTCGGTGTGAGCAGATCTAGCCTGTACTACACTCCGAGGCCGCCGTCGCCGGAGGAGGTGGCAATCAGACGCCAGATAGACGAGATATACACGGCGCACCCCTTTTTCGGCTCAAGACGCATAACTGAAATGCTGCGCAGGCAAGGTTGGCATGTGAACCGGAAACGTATTCAGCGATGCATGCGCGATATGCAGATCGCCGGCATCTGCCCGGGCCCCAATCTGAGCCGTCGCGACCTTCAGAGCAGGCTATTCCCCTATCTGCTCAGGGGTCTGGAGATCACGAGACCCAACCAGGTTTGGGGCATAGACATCACGTATATACGGCTCCGGGAAAGCTGGATGTATCTCGTGGCCGTCATAGACTGGTTCTCTCGCTACATTGTCGGATGGGAGGTGGATGAGACGCTCGAGATGCCCTTTGTTCTGGCCGCGGTCGGAAAGGCGTTGGACACAGCCAGGCCGGAGGTACTCAACAGCGACCAGGGCAGCCATTTCACAAGCCTGCAGTACATAGATCTCGTGAAGAGCGCCGGGGTCCAGATCAGCATGGACGGCAAGGGACGAGCGTGGGACAATATCTTCGTTGAACGGTTCTGGCGATCTCTGAAATATGAAGAGGTGTATCTCAAGGACTACTCCATTCCGCGCGAGGCGCGACTTGGCATCGGGGAGTACATGGGGTTCTACAATCACCAGCGGCCTCACCAGGCGCTCGCGTACAGGACTCCGGCTGAGGTATACCTGGGCTAACCAGATAACCTGCGCTCACAAGCTCCAGACGCGTGCAGGGGACACGAGCAGATGCAAGGGGCAGGAGCGATATGCATGCCTGCCGAACCCTGTGGATAAGTCGTTCCGGGAGTGGGGCGCGCCGCGGCCGCCCGTATGACACCTGCGCCCGCCCCGACATCGATACCCGAGCGAGCAAGGCATGGGACATGTTGGAGCCGGAGCCCGCCCGGATCCGCTTGACGGCCCGACAGGCCATAGCGCGGACCGTAGTGACCATTACGAAGT
>JAYFQW010000021.1 GCA_034926675.1 Clostridia bacterium
AGTGTCCGTGTTCAACACCGGCGAACACATACCTGAGGAATGTATGGATTCGATCTGGATCAGCTTCTACAAGATCGATAAGGCGCGCACGCGCAGCCACGGAGGCACAGGGCTGGGCTTAAGCATCGTGAAAGCAGTCCAGAAGGCTCACGGCAACGAGTGCGGGTGCGAGAACGTCGACGGTGGAGTTGTGTTCTGGTTCGATGTCGACCTCGCGTAGATCCTTCAATTTCATCAGAATAGGTGTGATACGAGATGCACAAACACGCGGGAATCGAGGCAGTAGAGTCCATGTTCAGGGCACATCACAGCGATCGCCATTTCTCCGGCGCCTACACGACTGTGGGCGACCTTGACCTGTTCATCCCCGCGCTTCTGGCGAACAAGCTGTTCTCGGACGGACAGCACGCGGATCAGGCCGGCCTGAAGTCTACCATCGGCGAAGCGGCAGGCAAGTCGTAGGCCACTGTGTGATCGAAAGAGATTCGGATGCCCAGCCCGGCCGCGTCTGGCCCAGCTCCGCCCAGCCCCGGGCGGGGTTTTTTTGTGCGCCCGGCATGATTGCTGCCTAGCGGGTGGGAGTCCCCGACTCGCACAGGCCCTATGGAGAATTATTTCGGACCGGCAGGAGTTATATTGTTTATATCAAATATATAGAACAGTGGAACTCTTGCGCAGACTGTCAACAGATCAGATGACTCGCCAGTGATCAGAGTGGAACGGCTTACGTATGATTCGATGGGGAGGCCTGTGGAGTTCACTCGGTCAGTGTACCGAGGTGATCGTCATAAGCTATACGTCTCGATGAACAGAAGCATCTGATGAACTGGGGGAGATCCGCTGGTGTCTCAGAAAAATCGCAGACTCAAGAACAAAGGGGCAAGTATGAGAACTCGGGAGACCTTGGCTGCATGGGGTTTCCTTGCACCGAACATTGCAGTTTGGGCATTGGTGTATGTTTTCGCAGCTGGGGTGGCGGTCTGGCTTAGTTTTCAGGACTGGGACCTTCTGTCGCCGCCCAAGTTCGCAGGCTTCAGCAACTATGTGAAGTTGTTCACGAACGATCCGGATTTCAAGCGTGCGGCAGTGAACACGCTTTACTATGTAGTAGGAATTGTACCGATTGGGACCGTCATCTCTCTATTGCTTGCCATAGTGATGAACCAGGAATTGAAGGGCATAACATTCTTCAGAACGGCATTCTACATGCCTGTTGTCACGTCAACGGTGGCGATATCAGTGGTGTGGGTGTGGATGTTCAACCCAGATCGCGGGCTCTTCAACTACTTTCTGAACCTTGTTGGCGTTCAGAATCCGCCGGGATGGATATACGACACTGTCTGGTCTAAGCCAGCCGTCATAATCGAGAACACATGGCATTACGTGGGCTATTATATGGTCCTATTTCTCGGAGGATTGCAGGGCATACCTGCGCACTTATATGAGGCTGCTGAGGTGGATGGAGCGAGCGGATGGGAGAAGTTCTGGAAGATCACTCTGCCTCTTCTGTCGCCCACAACTTTCCTTGTCGTTATTCTGAGGATTATCGGAGCCTTCCAGATATTCGAAGAGGTGTACGTGATGACTGAAGGGGGACCGTGGGGGTCCACCGAATCACTGGTTTATTTCATATACACCAAGGGATTTCGGTCCTTCAAGATGGGGTATGCATCGGCAGCTGCGATCATCCTATTTGCAGTCATATTCGTCTTCACATTGATTCAATTCAAACTCCAAAAAAACTGGGTCAACTACGAGTAGACGGGGGCGATGCAGATGGCTTCCACGAAACCACGTTCATATAGGTCGCTTAAGGAGACACGACGGCGCATTAACAATACAATCGCCTATGTAATCCTTATAGCTGGTTCCATAGTGATGCTCATACCGTTCGCGTGGACGATCTCGTCGTCCCTCAAGCACCCGAGCAAGCTTCTGACGTTTCCCCCGGAGTGGATACCCAACCCGGTATGGTGGCAAAACTATCGAGATGCGCTTCACGCAGTGCCGCTCATGCGGTTCTGGTTGAACTCCTTCTGCTTTTCTACGGTGATAATGATAATTCAGGTGGCCACGGCTGCGCTGGCAGCTTACGCATTTGCTCGAATGGAGTTCCCCGGGAGGGATGCTCTTTTCCTGGTTTACTTGGGCACGATGATGCTCCCGAGCCAGGTTACTATGATTCCACGATTCCTAATAGTTCGCACCCTTGGGCTTATCGACACTTACTGGGGTGTTGGTCTTCCGATGCTCATCTATGTCCTGGGCACGTTCATCATGAGGCAGTATTTCCTCACGGTTCCATACGAACTTGAGGAAGCGGCGCGAATTGACGGATGCACCCGCTTGCAGAGCTTTTGGAACATCATGGTGCCACTTGCGAAGCCATCGCTGTCGACTGTTGCCGTGTTTTCGTTTAAGAACACATGGAATGAGTTCCTATGGCCCCTGATAGTGCTCAACACGTACGAAAAGTATCCCGTACAGGTGGGTCTTGCGTTCTTCAGAAGCCAAACCAAGACCGAATGGGAACTGCTTCTCGCAGGCACTATTATCTCTGTGATTCCTCTTGTGGTGTTGTTCGCATTCAGCCAGCGTTTTTTGACTCGTGGCATTGCCATGACCGGCATGGGTGGCCGATAACGAGTCCAGATCTGACGGAGTGTTTCCAGCCCGTGTCACGCAACAGAGATCGTGAGTCGTTTTGGAGGTGGTGAACGGAAGACTTGGGTGCAACGGGTCTGAGTGGTAGGACTGATCTTATGCACAAGTCAAGAGGAGGGGGACTATCTATGAAGAAGAGAGTCTGGAGTATCGTTCTCATTGCCGCGACGATCTTGGCTGTTTTCGGTGTCGGCGCTTCCGCTGCTAAGACCAAGATCGACGTGATGTTTTGGTGGGACATCGACAATCCTTCCTTGGTTGAGATGAAGAAGCAGTTCAACGCGAAGTACCCCGACATCGAAGTCAACTACATCAATGTTCCTTCTAAAGAGTTCTACGACAAGCTCCTCACGATGATCGTTGGCGGTAAGGCGCCAGACGTTGCCATGCTGGGCATGGATAAGCTGGCCACCTTTGCTAGCAAGGGCGCTCTGACTGACCTGACGAAGTACATGGAGACACAGTACCCCGTCACAGATCTGTTTGATACAGTGAAGCCTTCATTGATGTACAAGGGCAAGTACTATGCACTTCCGCGTGACGTGACAACCAACGTGTTGTACTACAACAAGAAGATATTCCGCGAGCATGGAGTGGCGTATCCTAAGGCCGGTTGGACCTGGGATGATTTCCTCGCTGCTGCCAAGAAGACCACCCATTTTGGGCCTGATGGCAAGGCGGAGCACTTCGGATTCAACTACGAGAGCTATGCGGACAGCTTCATTCACTGGATGTGGCAGAACGGCGGCGACTTCCTGAACGCTGACTATACCAAGTCGGCGCTGAGCAACAAGGAATCCGTCGAGGCGCTGCAGTTCCTGGTGGACCTCCGTCTGAAGTATCATGTGTGCCCCACCATTCCTGAAGCCCAGTCCCTTGGCAGGGAAGAGGATCTGTTCAGGACTGGAAGGCTCGCCATGTACATTGGCGGTGTATCCCGAACTCAGAAATTCGCTGCCCAGGCTGACCTGGATTGGGACGTTGTGCCTAACCCAGTCGGCAAGAAGGGGCCAGCAAGCCGCATTTGGACTAACCTGTGGATCGTTCCTCGCGGGACTAAGAACCTGGACGCAGCCTGGAAGTTCGTATCCTTCGTGGGCGGACCCGAGGGTCAGCGCATCGCGGCCAAGACCAACATGGGCATTCCTGCTCTGAAGAGCATCGCAAGTGAGCCTGACTTCCTCAGCCAGGCGCCAGATCATCGGCAGTACTTCCTTGATGCGTTCAAGTATGGAAAGGTGTTCCCAATCTTCCCTGAGGGTCAGGAGTATTGGGATATCGTGGTCAAGCGCGAGCTTGAGCCAGTATGGCTTGGACAGCGTTCACCTGCTGAGGCTGCAGCGGCAATCGACAAGATCGCAAACGATACCCTGTTCAAGTAGTCCTGTTATGTGAAACTAGAGCGGGGGCGCAGCCTTATGGCGGCGCCCCTCCATGTGCGCCCGGCATGATCGTTGTCTAAGGGGTGAAAGTCCCCGATGGTGGAGCAGCAGTAGCCATAGCTTAAGGCAAGGGTGTCCGCCATACTTGCATGTCCACTGGGCCGAGCTCAAGCAATCGCTGCTCAGTGGGACCTACAGGCCAAGCCCTGTACGCCGGCACGAAATCCCGAAGCCGGGCGGAGGCGTAAGACTTCTGGGGATACCCACCGCATTGGACCGTTTCATTCAGCAAGCTGTTCTACAGG
>JAYFQW010000022.1 GCA_034926675.1 Clostridia bacterium
GTCCCTTCTCTTGCTCTCTCTGTGAATAGCCCGGGCCATGAGGCCCTTGCCGGTGCCGCTTTCTCCTCTGAGAAGCACTGTGGAACTGCCCGGCGCGATCTTTGTGGCGAATTCCTTTACAGATGACATAGCCTGCGAGTCCCCGATGATATCGTCGAGGGAGGTTGCCCGGTTCTCGTGCTCCCAGATCTCGTATGTGAGCTTTGACACGTCGTCTAGGCGCTGAAAAGTAAGCACCGCTCCGAGGGTTTGTCCGTCCATCACCACCGGATATGCATTGCATATCACATCGATCGTATCTCCAGAGTGCTGCCTCAACCTGGTCCTGTGATGCTTGATCTCGGTTCCGCTTCCCAGCGCGTCGTATAGGCCTGTTCCCGCCAGTACGTCCTGCAGAGGCTTGCCAACGATGACCTCGGGAGAGAGGTGAAGCGCGTCGAGTGCATACCGATTGGCCTGAGTCATAGTCCCGTATTCGTCCACTACCAGCACACCTTGATCGAATGCGCCTATCACAGCCTCGAGCTGGCGGCGGCGGAGGCTATCGCGCGCCATCGCTTCTTCGCTGGTTATCTTGGCGCTGAGCAGGTCGGCCATGCGCTCCAGAAACGCGACATTGGCGCGCACGTTGTCGAGCAACCTTCGACGTTGCGCCTGTGTGCGGCTGACCAGGCCCATCACTCCGGCGACGGAGTTTCCGTGTTTGATAGGGCAACACAGTTCAGCCGTGGCATAGCATCGCTTCGCCATCACGCACGTTCGGCACAGCTCGTGGTGGCCTGGATCCTCAATCACGACGGTCGCGCCGATCCGAAGCACATGGGCGTGGACACGCCCCTGCCCCGCAAGGCTGTTGCCGAGCTGCCTGCTGAACTCTCCAGTGCCCGCTACCCTGATAAGATCGCGATCAGTGATTTCCACGTCAACGTCTAGAGCCACTGCGATGGCCTCGGCTACTCTCTGTACATCACTTTGAACTGCTCTCAGGCTTAACAGGTGGGTTCCCTCCCGTTGGGCGCAAAATGGGGGCTCAAAGCCGTCCCCTATACATGAGCATAGCATAGAGGCCTTGGCAATAGCAAATTGCAAGAGAGTACTGCAAAATGCTATTGCAAGCTGCTATTGTCCGATGAAAAGGTCATCGCAGCGATGCCGGTTGCGTGACGCTCGGGGGCGCGATGCTGGAGGATTCCCCAGGTCACGGCTGTATTCGGAATCCAGAATGCCGCGGCGTCACCCTGATTGCAGACGATGGCACACGTCTTGCATTGATACTCATACCGAATGGATTGGTCATAATCTCAGGCCATGATGAAGAGCCAGGCCAGCGAGAATACACATGCCACGAGGAAGGACTGGTAGATAGGAATGAGAGGTCAGTATTCCATATTCCCCAGAGAGGAGTGCGAGGCGAGGCTAGAACGGGCTCAGATGCTAATGAAGGCACAGAACATCGACGCCCTATTGATTACAGCAGAAGCCAACTACTTCTACTTTACGGGTCACAGGACTCATTCGCCATGGTCGACTTTCACCCGTCCACACGTGGCCGTACTCACGCGAGACGGAGGGGCGACCATAATCGTGCACTCCTTTACCAGGCCGGAAGCGGAGTCGCGGTCATTTGCAGCCGACGTGCGTGAATACGGCAGTCTTGTAGAGGACGCAGTGCCCCAGATCAAGCAGGCGTTGTCCGACATGGGCCTAGCCTCTGCTGTCATCGGATGTGAGCTCGGATATGAGCAGAGGCTCGGACTGCCGATGCGGGCGTGGGAACAGATCGTATCCGCCTTTCCCAGGGCGAAGTTCGTGGATGCATCCGAGCTGCTATGGAGACTCCGCGTGAAGAAGTCACAGGCGGAGGTGGAGCGCTTGAGAAAGGCTTGTCAGGCAACGAGCAAGGCGTTTGAAGTCTGCTATTCCGAGGTGTGTGAGGGCTGGACAGAGGAGCAGGTCGCCGTCGCAATGAGCAAGGCGATGCTGGACGCGGGCGCGGAATCTCCCGGCTTCAACATTATCTGTTCGGGCAGAGACGATTACGACAGAATCAGCGCTCGTCCAACAGGGCGTGTGTTGCGAAAGGGCGACATGCTTTGGGTGGACGCGAGCGCGGTGTTCGATGGTTATTGGAGCGATTTCTGCCGGGCGGCGGTTCCTGGGGGACCCAATCCTGAACAGGTTCGGCTCCAAAAGATAGCGCACGAAGCCACAATGGCTGCCATAGAGGCGATCAAACCCGGAGTGCCTGTTCGCGTGATCGCCGAGACGTGCGCCAGAGAACTAGGCAAGCATGGTTTCAACCTTACCTTCGATGCCGGGCGGTGTGGCCACGGGCTGGGACTGATGAGTACTGAGCCTCCCCATGTGGCCACATATGATCTGACGATCTTGGAGGAGGGTATGGTTATTACCGTGGAGCCCGGAATTGTGAATGAGGAGGGGGTGTTCTGTATAGAGGAAAACGTGGCAGTGACGAAGGACGGGTTTGAGATTCTCTCAGGAGCTTCACGGGAAATCTACGCTATCTAGTTTGTGGGAGGGAGAGGTGGAGAATGAGTACACTCGAGAAGACCGCCGATGAAATCGTAATAACTGACGTACTGATAGTCGGCAGCGAAGGCGCCGGAGCCAGGGCAGCGCTGGAGGCGAGTAAGCGGTGCAAGTCAGTGGTAGTCGCCACCAAAGGAGTCGTGGGCAAGAGCGGCGCCACGCTTACCGCCGACGCAGACATAGACATTGACAGCCGCAGCGCAGCAGAGCTGTTCGGGCTGCCCGGAGATATGAACGACAGCCCCGAGAAATTCGCGGAAGACATGTGCAAAGAGGGAGAGTACCTCAACAACCAGCGAATGGTCACCATTCATTGCGACGAGGCTCCTATGAGGCTGAAGGAGCTGGTTGATTGGGGCGCACGCATAGACAAGCTGACTCATGCCCCCGGTCACACGTATCCCAGGGGTGTGTGGGTGCCCGGCACTGAGTTCGCCCGGGTCCTCACGAAGGAACTGAAGAAGAGAGACAACATCAAGCTCCTCGAGCACATGATGATCACTGACCTGCTTACCGACAAGGGATGCGTCGTAGGCGCAGTCGGCATCGAGATAACCACCGGCAAGTTCTTCGTGATCAAAGCAAAGGCAGTCATATTCTGCACAGGCGGCGCCATGCGCATCTATCCGCATACGACCGCTCCCGACGAACTGAGCGGCGACGGGTTGGCGATGGCCTACCGCGTGGGCGCCAAACTCATAGATATGGAGTTCCCGATGTTCCTGCCGTATACCCTGATAAAGCCGGATTCATTGAACGGCGTCGACTTCTCCTATCTGCTGAGCGCCTATGTGCAGGCACAGGCTCTGAACCGCCACGGAGAGCGGTACATGGCCAAATATGATCCTGAGAGGCTCGAGCACAGCACCAGGGACGTCAACTCCATCGCCGCGATGGTGGAAGTGCTCGACGGAAAGGGCTCGCCAGCGGGCGGCACGTTCCTGTCTCTCAAGCATCTGCCGGACAACCTGATCGATTTCAGCGCTGAGTGGTTCCCGTCGAACATCTCGCACTGGCGCTACGGTGGGTTCAATATGAAGGATTACCTGCCGGATCTGCATACTCAGGCTATGGAGACTTCACCTGCAAGCCACTTCTGGAACGGCGGAGTCCAGATAGATGAGTTCTGCCAGACCGGCATCGCCGGGTTCTATGCCTGCGGCGAAGGCACCGGCAGCATCCATGGCGCCAACAGAGTGTCGGGGAACGCCCTCACCATGACGCAGGTGTGGGGGCCGCGGGCCGGGATCTACGCCAGCGACTATGCCAACCGGGTCAGCAGCGCCAACATCAGCCTTGATCAGGTCGTAGCCATCAAGGAACGGCTTCATGCGCCTCTGAAGCGTGACGCCGGAGTTGACCCGATCGCCCTGCGCAAGCGGATCCAGGAAGTCGCGTGGAAGTACGTTGGCGTGGTCCGTGAGGAGAAGGGACTGCATAAGGGCCTCGAGGAGATCGCTGCGATGCGCGGCGAGCTTGACCAGGTCTACGTGAGCAACAAGGCCAAGCGCTTCAACCAGGAATGGGTGGAGGCGCTGCAGGTCGAGAACATGCTCGACGTCATGGAGATGGTTGCCCGAGCGAGCCTGGTCAGGAAGGAAAGCCGGGGCGCTCTGTACCGCAGAGACTTCCCCAAGACCGACAACATCAACTGGGTTAAGAACGTAGTGGTGCAGCAGGACAGCGGCAAGATCACCACATCAGTGCACGACGTCGAACTGGACAAGCACCAGCCGACGAGGGAAATCCGGGAATACGGGAGCAAGGAGTGACATCGGATGGCGAGCGAAGTGCAGACAATCACTGTCAAGGTGCGTCGGGCAGATCCTGACGTCAACGGCGGCGAGGCCACATACCAGGCCTACTCTGTGCCGCTTGAGCCGGGCTCAACCGTGCTCAGCATACTGAGGCACATAACTGAGAACATCGACAGGACACTGTCGTATTACCGGTCCTGCAGGATAGGCAAGTGCGCCGGATGCAGAATGATCGTCAATGGGAAAACCAGACTCGCATGCACAACTGCGGTTGCAGGCGACATCACACTTGAGCCGCTTCCAGGATACCCGCTCATTAAAGACCTGGTTGTGGACCTGAGCGCTGAACGATAAGTTTGTGAAGACCAGTATCTGATCTTGCTGGAGAGGGGCGATTCGGATGTCCGGCGCTAGATTTCCGTTTGGACCAACCTATGATGAGATGGCCCGTCCTGAGTCGATCGAGCCATCGGTAAGAGCGGCAGCGCTCGAAGCCTTGCCGAGCGATGAGCTGAACCCGATCAACCTGTTCAACATCACGTGGAAGAACAGGGATAACGAGGTTCGAAAAATGGTGTTCCCGCGGGAGATCACTGGACTCGACGTCAACATCGTGGTTCTCCTCGGGAACGGCTTCCCGTCCGGATCGCACAAGGTAGGCCCCGCATACTCCACGCTCATCGAGGCGTGCGTAGACGGCGTCCTCGACCCGGAGAAGCACACGATCCTGGGCCCGTCGACGGGAAACTTCGGAATCGGCGTTTCCTATGTGTGCCGGCTCATGGGTTATCGGGCTGTAGTCATCATGCCCGACAACATGAGCAAAGAGAGATACGACCGCATTCGCAAATACGGCGCCGCTCTGGACCTGACGCCGGGCACTGAGTCGGACGTCATTCTGACGCTGCAAAGAACGCACCAACTCATGAAAGACCCTTCGAACTTCGCTCTGGCTCAGTTCGAACTGATGCCGAACTACAGGTTCCACAGGCATGTGACGGGGTCGGCTGCGATCGAGGCCGCGTCCGACGTTGGGAATGGGCGAGTAGCCTGCTTCGTGTCGGCGCCCGGGTCGGCAGGGACTCTGGCAGCAGGCGATCAGATCAAGTCAGTCTTTCCAGAAGCCAAGACGGCTGCAGTCGAGCCATATGAGTGTTCGACGCTGGCCACAGGTGGGCGGGGCCAACACCGAATCGAGGGCATCGGCGACAAGATGTGCACCCTCATTCATAACGTCCTGACCACCGACTTCATAATCACCGTCCACGACGACGAGTGTGTGCAGGCGCTGAAGGTCATGCGCGAAGGCGCTCACATTCTCGAACGACTCGGGATGAAGCGCGAGGCCGCGGAGTCCATGCGCGATCTGTTCGGCGTGTCGGGCATGTGCAACGTCATCGCCGCAGTCCGCATGGCTCGCCACCTCAGGCTTGGCCCAGATGAGAACGTGGTCACTGTGGCCACAGATGGGTTCGACAGGTACGAGTCGGTCATCGAGGACCTGGACCGGCGGTGCCTGGAGACCACCGACTACGTGCTTGAGCGCTGGGCGCGCGACATATTCGCCGCCCAGGATGATTCGGCGATCCACGATGTAAGGAGAGCTGATGCCAAGGAAAGGCTGTTTGCGCAGAAGAAGAAGGACTGGACGCCATTCGGCTACAGTGAGGAATACCTGAATGGCATGAAGTCGCCGGACTTCTGGGAAGACGAATACGCCAAGCACGCTTACTATAACGAGAAGGTTGAGCAGATGCGCGGATAGCTTAGTGATGGAAGTGGACCATTCTACGTGCAACATCGATGCCAATTGAACACCTGCAAAAGTCCTATACGACGCGCGGAAGGAATATCGCTCCGCGCGTCGTATATCGTACATGCAAAGTGGTATGATCCTCATACCATGGGGGGTGTCTCTGGTGCAACCTGGCGGTGGCATACGCAGGGTCAAGCTGTCAGACGGCATAGTCGAGCACATCAAGTCGCTTATCATGGCCGGGCGTCTGAAACCCGGCGACAAGCTTCCACCGGAGCGGGATTTCGCGGCGACTCTGGGTGTGAGTCGCACAGCTCTTCGTGAAGCAGTTCGTACCCTCAGCCTTATGGGCCTCCTTGATGCGAGGCAGGGCGAGGGTACTTTTGTTTCGGGGTTGGTTGCCAGTTCGTTCATGAAGCCACTGTCTCCCATGCTTGCAATGGGGAGCATCGATATCCTGGAATTGGTCGAGGCCCGACGCATCATCGAATCTAAGGCGGTGAGCCTTTGTGCGCTGCGGGCTTCGGAAGGCGAACTCGCCGACATCTCCGCACTAGTAGACGAGATGCAACTCAGCATTTCCTACATAGAACACTTCAACCAACTCGACCTCGATTTCCACATGGCAGTGTCCCGCGGTTCTCACAATTCCGTGCTCGTGGCTACTTTGGAAGCCATACGAGACGCCTTGTACGAACAGGTTCGGGGCGTTCAGAGTCTGCCCGGCGCGTCCGACAGGGCGCTTGGCTATCACTACCAGATCACCGCAGCTCTTGTCGACCGTGACAGCGAGCGCGCGGAGAGGGAAATGGCAGAGCATCTTAACGACGTCGAACGCGCAGTGGTTGCCAGCATGGTTGGAGAAGGGTAATTCAGGAGAAATGAGGTGATCAGTTGGGGGAAAGGGCATCTGTATGAGGTGTTGGAATCGTCCAGCGACCCAGAGTACTTGAGGGAGGCATGACAGTGTACGCAAGCAAGAATCGCAGTCTGATCTGGCGGATCGCTTTGGCTGTCGCACTGGTGTGCGCGCTTGCGCCTATGATGAGCTCGGTTGCGGCGGAGAATGTTGTGAGGATCGGCGCTGTTTATCCTCTCACTGGCGCAGTCGCCACCACAGGCGCAGACTGCCGTAGTGGTGTCGAACTTGCTGTAGACATCATCAATGGTGTTTACGATCTGGACTTCCCATTTGCCAGGACCGCCGGAATTCCTAGCCTGGGCGGCGCCAAGATCGACATGGTGTTTGGAGACACCCGTGGAGATCCGACACAAGGTATGGCAGAGACTGAACGTCTCATCACTGAACAGAACGTTGTCTCGATCATCGGGGGCTACCAGAGCGGCGTCGTGAAGACCGCTAGCATGGCAGCGGAGCGGCTTCAGGTGCCGTACGTGCTTTCTGACGCAACGTCGCCTGCCCTAACAGAGCGCGGGTTCAAGTGGTTCTTCCGGGTCATCCCGCATGACGGCATTCAGGCGAAGAACGCACTTGAACTTGTGAAAGACGTCGAGAAGAAAGAGAAGGTCTCCATAAAGAAGGTGGCCGTGCTCTGGGAGAACACAGAGTGGGGCGCGAACGTGGCCAAGGAGATCAAGAAATGGGCTAATGAATATGGATTCACTGTAGTTGCGGATGTGCCCTACACTTACAGGGCTACTGACGTCACGGGCGAGGTGCTCAAGCTGAAAGCCGCCAACCCCGAGGTCATCATCCACGCTGCATATGTATCAGACGCGATCCTATTCACACAGACGTTCAAGGCTCTGAAACTCCAGCCTAAGATACTCATCGGAATGGCCGGACACCTTGACCCCAACTACCTGAACACCGTGGGCCAGGACGGCGAGTATTTCTTCGTCCGCGCAGTTTACGGGCTCGACCTGGCCTCGCGCAAGCCCGTCGTGGCCAAGATCAACGAGCTGTACAAGAAGAAATACGGCCACGACATGAGCCCCAATGCTGCACGCAGTTTCACAGCTCCGTTCGTTGTGGTGGATGCGATCAATCGGGCCAAGTCGACCAAGCCGGATGACATAAGGAAGGCTCTCCTCGCGACCAACATGCCGGCAAGTTCCCTCATATCGCCATACGAAGGAGTGCGATTCGATCCTGAGACGCACGACAACGTGCTGGCAAGGTCCCTCTACCTTCAGGTGCAAGATGGCAAGTTCAGGGTAGTGTGGCCGTTCGAGCTAGCGGCAGTCCCTTACGTATACCCGTTCCCGGGATGGAAGAAGTAGTTTAGGCGGTTGTAAGCCGGGCAGGCCTCAGGCGGCTTTCGGTGCACCTTCGCGCCTGCCCGGGCGCTTTTCTTCCCTGGGCACAGTCTCAAGCTCTCAAGCCATACACTTTGACAGGGGTGGTCTTCCGTGATACTCCAACTCGTGACGGGGGGCCTGTTTCTCGGTTGCATATATGGTCTGGTTGCCATGGGTTTGAGCCTTATCTATGGAGTCATGGGAATCGTGAACTTCGCCCATGGAGCTTTCGTCATGTTGGCCATGTACGCGAGTTACTGGCTGTACAGCCTGGCGGGCCTAGACCCCGTTCTAGGCACGCCTATAGTTGCTTTGCTGATGTTCGGGTTCGGTATAGTAGTCTACCGTTCTATCATCGGAAAAGTTCTGCGGGGCCCGTTCCTCGCACGCCTTCTGGTCACGTTCGGACTTGGGATCTTCTTCGTCAACCTGGCGCAGTTTCTGTGGACCCCGGACTACCGCATGGTTCAACAGTCCATTTCTCACGGGATCATCATGCTGGGCCCGATCTTCATTGAACTGCCGAAACTGGTCGCGAGCATAGGCAGCCTGGTGGTAGCGGGGCTAGTCTATTGGTTCCTACGCAAGACCAAGACAGGCCTTGCTATACAGGCCATATCCATCGATCGCACTGCTGCTTCGCTCATGGGCATAGACCTGGAGCGACTGAACGCCATAGCGTTCGGGCTGGGTCTGGCCTGCGCCGGCGCTGCCGGGTCGCTGCTTGCGAGTTTCTACTACATCTTCCCTGATGTGGGCACGATGTTCGGCCTTGTAGCTTTGGTCGCGGTTGCTCTTGGGGGTTTCGGGAGCACCGAGGGCGCGCTCGTCGGCGCGATCCTCATCGGCGTCATCGAAACCGTCGGCGGCTTCCTTGTTGGACCTGAGTACAAGTACGCGCTCATCTTCCTCGCCTACCTGCTAATAGTTATCGTGCGGCCACGAGGGCTCATGGGATGGGGGGCTGACTAATGCGCGACAACGGTCAAAGACAGACAATCAGCCTGATCGCCTTCGCGGCCGTGGGCCTGGTTCTGCCGCTTGCGATGAAAGCTCGCTTTGCTCAGCACATACTCATCATGGTTGCGCTGTATGCTGCACTCGGAGAAGCGTGGAACATTATGGCGGGATACGCAGGCATGGTGTCCATAGGGCAGGCGGCCTTCTTCGGCCTTGGCGCCTATGTATCCGCATTCCTGTTCGTAGAGTACAACGTGAATCCGTGGATCGGGTTCGTGGCCTCAGGACTTGTGACCGCAGCTTTCGGAACACTGGTGGGGCTGCCATTCTCTCGTCTGCGCGGCAGGTACTTCGCCATCGGCACCATCGCGCTCGGCCAGATGATCAAGGTGGTGTTCGAGAACTGGCAGCGCGTGGGCGCGGCCACAGGGCTGATGCTGCCGCTCGTGGACGAAGGCATCGTCAGCTTCCAGTTTCACACCACCAAACTCCCGTACTACTACATTGCCTTCGCGATGCTGCTTGCTGTTATGGCTTTCATGCGCGTAATGGAGCGATCCAGGATGGGCTACTACTTCAAAGCCATTCGGGAGAATGAAGACGTTGCCAGCGGTCTCGGAGTGAATAAGACAGCATACAAGCTCATCGCGATCGCCGTGAGCGCCGGCGTCACGGGGATGTGCGGCGCCTTCCTCGCGCAGTACAGCCTGTATGTCGAACCCGAGTACATGTTCAACCACACGATCTCAGTGACCATCGCGTTGATCGCCGTGTTCGGGGGCGCGGGCAGTATAGCGGGGCCCATACTCGGGGCTGCGATCCTGATCCCCATGTCAGAGCTCACGCGTGCGTGGCTCGGGTCCGGCGGAACGGGAATAGATCTGATGATATACGGCGCCTTCATAGTGTTGATGTGCGTGTATGAGCCGGAGGGGCTGATGGGAATAGTGCAGCGGGCCAACCGAAAGATGATCGTTCGGCGTGAGAGGAGGGGTTCGACTCGATGTCCGAACTCGTAGTAACCGGCCTAACCAAGCGATTCGGAGGCCTAGTGGCGCTGAATGATGTTTCGTTCTCCGTTAAGAACGGAGAGATCCTCGGGCTGATCGGCCCCAACGGCGCCGGGAAGACTACGCTGTTCAACTGTCTCACCGGGTTCCTGAAAACAGACGGTGGCTCTGTGGAGTTCGACGGGCGCAACATCACGAATTGGAGCCCAAACAGGATCTGCAGCCTGGGCATGGCAAGAACCTTTCAGGTGGTCCAGGTGCTGCAGGGCATGACAGTCCTGGAGAATGCCATGGTCGGCGCCTACCTCCGAGACGGACGGACCTCTGGCGCCCAGCGGCGTGCGGCCCAGGTGCTCGACCGCGTTGGCATGAGCGACAAGGCGGGAATGGCAGCTGTCAACCTGACCCTGCCTGCGAAGAAACGCCTCGAAGTGGCCATGTGCCTTGCCACTGACCCAAAGGTGCTCATGCTCGATGAGTCCATGGCTGGGCTGACGCCCACGGAGATCCAGGAGTCATCACGAATGATACGTACTCTGCGCGATGAGGGAATTGCGCTTGTGGTGGTTGAGCACGTCATGGAAGCCATCATGCCCATAGCCGACCGGGTTATGGTGCTGGATTCAGGGCACAAAATCGCCGAAGGCGCACCTGCTGAGATCGTTAGAAATCCGCGGGTCGTGTCGGCTTACCTGGGTGATAAATATGCTGAACGTATCAAGTGTTAGCGCGGGTTATGGCGGGGTGCCGGCGCTCGCCGATGTGTCGCTGCACATCGAGCAAGGGGAGATCGTGGCGCTCGTCGGATCCAACGGGACTGGTAAGTCCACCCTTGCACGGGTGATATCCGGCCTAGTCAAACCGACGTCCGGAACCATAGAATTCCGCGGCCAGCGTATTGACAGAATGCCGCCCCACGAGATAGTCAAGCTTGGACTGGTGCATGTTCCCGAGGGAAGGCACGTCTTTGGCAAACTCACTGTCGCTGAGAATCTCATGCTTGGAGCATACACCATGTCTCAAGAGGCGGAGATCCATAGGCGGATGGAGTTTGTATGCGGCCTGTTCCCTCTACTCGAGGAACGGAAGACCCAGAAGGCGGGGAGCCTGAGCGGAGGGCAGCAGCAAATGCTGGCCCTTGGCAGAGGCCTGATGGCCAATCCGAGGCTCCTCATACTCGACGAGCCTTCTCTCGGTCTCATGCCCAAACTGGTTGAGGAACTGTTTGAGTCTATCCGGAGCGTGAGTCGTGAAGGAATAACCGTACTCCTGATAGAGCAGAGGGTGCTCGAGGCCCTCGAGCTTTGTAGCAGAGGGTACGTGATCCAGAACGGTAGGATCGTGCTGGAGGGACCGGGGTCCGAACTGATAGAGAGCGACATGGTTCGCAAGGCCTATCTGGGCATGTGACGGCAATGATCACACGGCTACGGTCACACTGATTAGCGACAGGAGTATACTGCTGTGCAAGTTGCATTATCCTATGGAAAGACCGGTTTGCCTGTGGAACTGCCGGAGGACAACCTGACCGTCGTAGAACCCGTGTTCGTACCGGGGCTCGACGATGAACAGGGAGCGATTGCTGAGGCACTCAACCATCCGCTAGGATGTCCGGCGTTGAAGGACACGGTTCGGCCATCGGATACGGTGGCCGTGGTCTTCTGCGATGCTACCAGGCCCGTGCCCAACAGACGGATTCTCCCGGCCATACTGGGAGAACTTGAACGTGTCGGGGTGAAGAGGGATCAGATAGTCCTGATCAACGCCCTTGGCACACACAGGCCTAGCCCGCCCCAGGAACTCGTGGAGTTGCTGGGTGAGGACCTCGTTCGCGAGTACCGAGTCGTCCAGCACGACTGTTGCGATCGCCAAACGATGGCGCTGGCCGGTCGTCTCAGCACCGGGCAGGAATTCTGGGTGAACAGGGACTACATGAGTGCGGATTTCAAGATACTGACCGGCTTCATAGAGCCTCACTTCTTTGCAGGTTTCAGTGGAGGCGGTAAGCTCGTGTTCCCAGGGATCGCGAGCCTTGAGAACATCAAAGAAGCCCACGGATATCGAATCCTGTCACACGACAGATCCACCTGGGGCAATACACGCGGCAACCCTGTGTGGGAGCTGCTTACGGAAGGCGCGCAGCTGACGGCGCCCGACTTCATAGTCAACGTCACCCTGAACTCCGAGAAGGCGATCACCGGCGTGTTTGCAGGGGAGCTGCGCACCGCGCATGCGCAAGGCGCCGAGCACGCGAAACGGACGGCCATGAGGGCAGTCTCTGAGCGTTTCGATGTGGTCATCACTACGAACAGCGGATACCCCCTGGATCGAAACGTTTACCAGACTGTGAAAGGCATAAGCGCTGCAGCAGGCATCGTCAAGAAGGGCGGGGCGATAATCGCTGCAGCCGAGTGTATTGATGGCATCCCCGCGGGCAGCCACTACCATCAGCTGCTGGAGAGGGCCGGAACGCCTGAGCGTGCGCTGGGGCTGATCGCGAACCCCGGCTTCTCGATGCAGGATCAGTGGCAGGTGCAACTGCAGGCCGAGATACAGATGCGGGCGGATGTCTACCTGTACTCCCATCGCCTTTCGCCAGACGAGATACGCACTACCATGCTCAAACCGTGCCAGCAGATCGAGGACACATTGGCAGACCTGCTGCGCGTGTATGGCCAGGACGCGAGCATATGTGTCCTGCCTGAAGGACCGCAGACTATACCGTACGTGGATTCGGCTGCGGATCCGGATGACATCGAGTGCTGATATCATGGCCCACATTAAGCAGCCTTTGTGTATTGGATCTCACGATTTTCAGGGGTCGCGATTCACTTGAAGAGCGGTAATGTACACCGATGCTCGGTTTGGCTTCAGAGTATCGCCTAGCCCTTAGCTGGATGATGGCGCGATCTAGGGCTGCGAGGAGTACTACGTATACAAGGGCTTCCAGTCGCCAGAGCTTCTTGACGAGCATCGCGCCTACGAACTCCGGTTCCTTGAGCCCATATTCAGCACCCTTGGGCCAGTCTCGAAGATTCTGTCCCGAGTACGCGCAAACACTGAATCGTTGAAGTCCTCTACTCTGTGCCTGGAGCATTGCCTTGGCATCGCGGAGGGCAGCATCCCGCCCGCCGCCCTTTCGCCCGCCGCCCTTTCGCTCGTCGCTCACAGCCGCGGAAACGAATCTGCGGTTCCTGAGATTCC
>JAYFQW010000023.1 GCA_034926675.1 Clostridia bacterium
CTTCCACATGGACTCCAAGAACCTCGCCATGCTCATCCTTGCCGGCACTCCTGCGATTGTGCCAATGGTCAGGATCCGAGTCCACGACTCCTTCCTTCAGAGGATCGTGGTGCACCATGAGTTCTCAGGCCTGCGCTCGGAGGAGGCCGGGCCGTACATCGAAGCAATGCTAAAACTGGCCGGAGCAACAGGTCCAATCTTCACTCCAGATGCGATCACAGCTATCTACGAACTAGCCGGCGGCGCTCCACGGCTGATCAGCCAAGCAGCGTCCAAATGCCTTCTTTTCGGATACGCACGCGAAGCTCGAGCCATCGACCCGCTCATAGTCCAAGAAGCTGCCGCAGATAGCTTGCGAGTCTCCGCAGGCGCATAGAATGCCACCTGCCCGGCGTCCTCGTCCCCTCAGGCGGGGGCGCTCAACTCTGCCATCAGGGTGATCACAATCTGACCGATGCCCGGCATGCTCAATGAATAGTCACGATCTGCTCACCCGTACGCGGTCACATTGTACATCGAAGAGGAGACTCCAAGCTGAAGATCCAAGGATATCTCAGAACGATTTTCAACAGGCAACTACGAGGCGCTGTTACGGTTCAAGCAGTAGGCGGCTGATCAGGCGGCCACGGGCGGGCATCCGCGGAAACGATGGAGATCCAGCGGGTGGAGCTGGGTATCTAGGCCGGAGCTTGTCGCTCCTCGTGCGGGAGCGTGGTTGAGATGAAACACGTATGCCAAGAAGCTCGCAGCCGTCCAGACCATACGCCTCTTGCGTACGACACTGGAAGCAAGCCAAGGCCAATATGGAGCGGATGAGAAGAATAGAGAAAAACCGCAGGAAAAACTATGAAGGTGTCGAAGCAACCTAGTACTAATGCATAAACTGGGCAGGTCCCAACAAGAACCAAGCCGAGCGAGAGCCTGTACCACGGAGTCGGGTGATTCTATGAATTCGCGGCAACAACTCGCACGGCAGCTCGTAGCTGCTCATTACATCAACGATCCACGCCAGCTTATCGAACTACTACATATCCCTCACATCGAAACACCGCTGCCGGCATCCATCCACGGTTTTACTTGCGCAGTCAGTGGGCAAGTCGGGACTGTCGTCAACTCACAATTGGACGAGTCTCAGTTGTCATATGCTCGCGCCCACGAGCTCGGTCATGCGCTCCTGCATGATCATGTTGGGCACTATCCAATTGTGGAGAGCACATTCATCCCGTCTGGCAGGTACGAGCGCCAGGCTGACGAGTTTGCTCAGGCGCTTCTGGATGCGCAAACGTCAGGAGAGCCGGTAGACAGGTAGGCAGGTAGGGCAACAGGCGCTCAACTAAGGAAGAAACGGGGGGTATCTATGCGTATAGCAGTCATGGTGATCTCACTAGTGCTTATGGCTGCCATCGGACTTCAGGCATTTACTCTCTACGGGTTGGGGGCTATCGTTGGCCCGGAAGAGAAAGGCGCTGGAGCTGCTGGCTTGGGAGTAGCGTTCTTCTATCTGCTTGGTGGTGCATTCAGTCTTGGAGTTCCGGTGTTGTCTACGATTGTTCTGTTCATCGCAGGAATGTATGCGAGATGGATTGCTGGCAAGGAGCTATATCCGGACATGTACATTTGGGGCTGGATAGCTTGGACGCTGGCTGCACTGGAGTTGATATCAATCGTGAAGGCTAAGAAAAGATCAACTAACAAGGGGGTTGCCACTTCATGAGAAAAGGACTGACTGTCGGTCTGGTTATGGTAATTCTGATCTCAGCGCTATCCGTTGCGGCCATGGAGAGGTTCAAACAGATCGAGGGATGGGCGTCTTTTCGGGAAGATACCAAGATGATGCAGGGGGCGCTTGAAAATACCCTCACATATAGCGCCCAGCGAACTCATATTCCAGGCGTGGGAATGGTGTTCGTGATGCAGAGCCGTGGGTCAATTGCTGTGGATCAGGTGCGCAAGGAATTCGAGAAAGCCCTCAAGTATGTTGTCCCGAGTGTTGAAAGCCTGCCAGATGATGAGATGGTGGTTCTCTCTTTGTCGGATGCAACTTATGGCAAAGAGTGGGAAGTCATGTACATTACCACAAAGGCGGATGCGTCCAACCCCGAGGCGTGGACAGTCTATTATAACGAGAGGTCCACCAGATAGACGCAGGGAGGCGATCCTATGAGCATCAGAATCCCCGCCGGCCTTAGAGGAGCTATCTATAAGCGTGGGAAGAACAGTTTCCGAGTCCAGTTGTCCCTGGGCGTCAAGGATGGCAAGCCGGAGATCAAACGGGAAACCGTTCGGGGCACCGAACAGGATGCTATGAACTTGCTGATTCGGCGGAACGTGGAGTACCTAGACAACACCATCCAGGTCACAAACTATCAGACCGTGCGGCAGGCCTATGATGAGTGGGTCAAGCACGTGGAGAAATACAGAACGCCCAATACGCTGAGGTTTTACAAGCAACGATTTGAGTTCGCCTTACTACCAGAGCTGGGTCATAGGCGCTTGAAGGACATAACGCTGGGCGATCTACAGAAGGCGCTTGCTAAGTATCCTAACGATCAACATAACAAGAGAGCGCTGTCAGCGTTTTTGAACTGGAGCAGAGACATGGGCAAACTCTCGCAGAAGTTCGACTTCCGGAAGCTCGAAACACAATCGAGGCCGGCACCGAAGAAAGAAGAAGACGTCTGGAGTTTTGAGCAGGTTCAGAAGGTATATGCAGCTTTGACGTTTGATAACTTCTACGACATATTCATTGCACTGGGAATCGAGTGCGGCCTCCGGCCTCAGGAGATCATGGGGCTCACGTGGGATCGCATACACCCGGACTACTTGGTGATCGACCAAGCCGTTAAGGAACGAACCCCTGAAGGCTACAAGATCGGCGGGACCAAGACGGACGAGGTCCGGCTGGTAGCCACTACCCCATATCTGAGCGAGAAACTCACACAACACAAGGCTAACCAGAAGGTCCGCATCATTGCTACTGCAGGCTATAACAGAGATGTTAACCTGGTGGTGACCGATGCTATGGGTAACGTGCCGGATCTCAATTACATCCGCAAATATATCCGCCGCCTGGCCAAACGGGCCGGTGTGCACTGCATACCGCCCAAGAACCTGCGTAGCACTTACATCAGCCTGATGGGCGATCTGGGCATACCGATCCCGGTCATCCAGGAGTCCGTGGGCCATGCCACGCCCGAGATGATCGCGAAACATTACCTCAGAGTCTTCAGCTCCTCGCTCCAGCAAGCAGCCACACTCTACCACGAACGACTCCACGGCGAGGCGGCTCAAACCAACTGATTTGCCCCGTTTTGCCCAAGTGACCGCCTGATTTTCATCTAAAACAGAAATGATGGGACCGGGAAACCCGGCCCCATTAGGGCATAAAAATGGTACGCCACCGGGGACTCGAACCCCGGACCCGCTGATTAAGAGTCAGCTGCTCTACCAACTGAGCTAGTGGCGCACACATCAAAACGCTATTTGGTTCGGCTTCGAAAGATCGCTCCTCCTGCGCGTTTTCAATTATACTATGCCCGCAAAGCGAATGCAACAGTGTTTTCGGCGTGTGTTACGCGTGTGTTTCTGGCATGTGTTCGGCGCGTCAACTGCCTTGGCCGCCGCTAGTTGGGTGGTTGGGCTAGTGTCTTGGGTAGTGGTGTAAATCCAGCGGAAGGATCCGGGGAGGATCCCGAGGGGGTGATGCGACAGCTGGCGGGGCTGTTCACCTATGCGAAATCCGAGGCGCGGGAGGGCAGGACTGGATTCCCTGCGCTGGAGCTCCACCGGCGCCAAGAAACTCGACACCTAGCAAGCTCCAGTTCCAAGAATATGGGCCCTTCTCGGTTCCTGCCTCGCGAAAATGCGGAAGATGCCAATAATCTCTGCAGCCCCGGCTCTCAATAGAGTTCAACGGCTTCTCCCGTCAACTTCTCCACCCACATCAGTTTCAGCAATGCCAGGTCATCCTCGTAATCGACTTTGGACTCGTCCTTGTCATACTCCGCTTGCTCAAGGACCTTGATCTCGAATCCGTCTTTGCCAGCTTCCTTCCAGTCCTCTTGCAGTTCCCTTCGAGGGTGCATCCCGGCGTTGAGCTTGAACTCGGCGCCATTCATTGCACTCTTCAGATCCTGCGTGGCTTCCAAGTAGTACTTGGGGCTGCTTCTACGGATGATTGCGAATATCCCCATGTCCGGCTTCGTTAGCCTGTATTGCTCCTGGAGTTCCTTCTTTCTTTCGTTCGATACCTTCAACTCGACTCACCCCCTCCCGCTGGGCATTAGTACCCCACATCTCATCCCCTCTGATGCAGCGCATGAATAGCATCCTGTCCTCTCAAATCATCGGATTGCCCGCGCATGTGCCAACGGCTATGGCATCGCCCGGCAAAGCCGATCTGCTGTGCAATAGCAGTTCCTCGCGCCGCCCAGAATTCCTCTCTTCGTCCATCGCAGATGTGAACCATGACCCAGGTGAGCTGAGTGTGTGCTGCAATGATGGTTTCTGTACACAGCCCAACACTAATCGTCGCAGCTTGAAGGACTTATCCGTTCGGCATCTAATCTCCCACAACGTACCGAATTTTATCGAAATCCATGCCTCATCACGCGTAGCACCGACCACTGCAGCGTACCACCTAGGAAACCCGGCCTCATTACAGAATATGGTTGCTATCTCGTGCCTCTGTTAACACTTACTCGTGCTCAGAGGAGCATACGCAGCAGGCTCCTACCCAGCCAGTACAGCTCAGGTACACTAGCGACCCTAGGAGGATCACTGATTGAGTCAGCAAGACCAGAAACGTGAGATTTTCGGCAGCAGACTAGGTTTCCTCTTCGCAGCAGCAGGTTCCGCCATCGGTCTAGGCAGCCTGTGGCGCTTCCCTTGGCTCGTAGGCGCCAATGGTGGAAGCGCATTTCTGATCATATATCTCGTCATCGCAGTCTTCATAGGAATCAGCCTCTTCATGTGCGAGCTTGTCCTAGGCCGCGCCACCCAGAGTTCAAATGTGGGCGCATTCAGGAAGATAAGCCCGTCATGGGCCTCGCTGGGTGGACTCGGGCCACTGGCCGCATTCCTGATCCTGTGCTTTTACAGCGTCGTGGGTGGTTGGATAATCTATTACTTCTTTCGCACTATCGCAGGCCTCAACATCACAGACCCAGCGCTCACCGCGGAGTTGTTCAACAACTTCACAGCTGACCCAGTCCTACCTTTGGTGCTCCACGGCATTTTCATGGGTCTTACCATGCTCATATGCTACAAGGGAGTAGTGAATGGCATTGAAAAGGCCTCAACCATAATGATGCCCATCCTGTTCGCGATAATCGTTCCCTTGGCAGTCCGCGCCCTCACACTCCCGGGAGCCGCAGAAGGACTCAGATTCTATCTCGTTCCCGATTTCTCCAGGGTCACCGCCAAGACATTCATGGACGCAATGGGACAAGTGTTCTTTTCTTTGAGCCTTGGCATGGGCGCCACACTCACATACGGCAGCTACCTCGGCAAACACGAAAACATACCCGTCCTATCGTTGATCGTCACCCTGGTGGACGTCCTCATCGGCTTCATGGCTGGCATCATCATCTTCCCGATCGTGTTCTCATTCGGATTCCAGCCGGGAGCAGGAACAGGGCTCACGTTCATCACAATGCCCGCGATATTCAGCGAAATGCCGGCGGGAAAGCTGTTCGGCAGCATCTTCTTCTTCCTGTTCTTCCTCTCAGCCCTGACGTCGTCCATATCTCTGCTAGAAGCGGCAATCGCCTATCTCATCGAAGAACACGGATGGGATCGCAAGCGCGCTACACTGGTGTCGGGGACCGTCTCCTTCGTCGTGGGCTGCCTTGCGTCCCTGGCAATGGGCCCCCTTTCCGGCTTCACAATTAAAGGGCTGAACTTCTTTGGCCAGCTGGATTGGGTATCCGCCACGATCCTGCAGCCGCTCTGCGGAATACTCACTGCTATCCTTGTATCCTGGATTTGGGGAAGCCGAAATGCCATCCAAGAGATCACAAGTGATGGGAGAGTCAAATTCGCGCTGGCCAGCATATGGACCAACGTGATACTGAGGTGCGTAGCCCCAATATCAGTGGGCCTCATCTTCCTGGCAGGACTGGGCGTCATCAGATTATAGGAAAGGCGGCTCTCGGATAGCGCAGATACGCGCACTATGTTGTGGGCGGGCACGACTCCTAGGTCGTCCCGCCCATGATCTTCTCCGCTGGCAGTGTCGCGTACATAATGGACCGCGGCGGGGCGCTCAACCCAGCCGCGGTTCTTCTACTGCACCCTCATCCCGACGGTCAATGTCGACGCAATGCCTGCTAGCGCTACAGAGGCTTCGAGCCCGATGCGCCCTTGCTCCTCAGCATTCTGTTCATGCCTTCGGTGGCTTTCACTTCGCCGTCCGGCATGACCCACAGAGCCTGAACCCCGTCGAGGCTCTCCACAAGCTCCCTGCTCTGCTCGTAGGGCAGCAGGAATAGGGCGGTTGACAGGAAGTCCGCCACGCCTGAGTCCTCCGTCACCACTGTCACCGCACGGTAGTAGTCCGCTGGCATTAGAGTCGTCGGGTCTATGATGTGGTGAAAAACCTTGCCGTCTACAATGTAGTACCTCTGGTAATCGCCACTGCTCACTACTGAAGCATTATCAACGAATACGACATCAAGCAGGCCTTCGTCTGATATTACCGGCTTGTCGGGGTTCTGTATGCCTACGCCCCAACGTTTTCGAACACCATCAAGAGGCCCTCCAATAGATCGCACGTTTCCGCCAGCGCTTATCATTCCTGACTTCAGCCCTTGAGCGATTGCCTCTCTTGCCACAACCTCCGTTGCATAGCCTTTGGCAACTGCACCGACGTCAAGGCTCATCTTTCTATCGGCAAGATAGACTGTGCTGTTTTCGGCATCCACGATCACCTTGTCGATATCAGTATGCTTCGCAGCCTCGAGCAGTTCTTCCATAGGCGGGATCCTGGCATTATCGGGGTCGTCTCGTCCTTCTTCACGATACGCATGCCATATGCGCAGCACTGCACCCATCGCGATATTGGTTTTCCCTCCAGTTCGTCTGTACCAGTCCTTCGCAAAGAGAATGAGGTCTGTGAGATCCTTATCGACCTTGACCGGCCTTATGCCCGCGTTGTCGTTTATCGTCTTGACGTTGTTTACGCCATCATAATCGTTGTAGATGTCATATAGCCGGTGAAGCTCCTGGAACCGAGTGTGAACCCTTTCGAAGCAGGCGTTGAACTCCTGTTCACTCTCGGTATAGGCTACAACCATCGTCAGAGTGTCGAAGGTATCAAAGAAACTATCGCTGTACTTGGCGTACCTGTTTCTCCTTGCCTGCTGGAGGCCAATTCCAGCCGCAAGCAAGAGCACCGCTGCAAGTGCCGCCACGAATCCGACGGTTGTTCTTCTCATCCACATCACCATCTATTCATGTTAGACAACATACTCTCGCCTTTCAAGATGCGAATAAACACAAACCTCCCCATCTGAGACAGGGGAGGCCTGTGCTGCCAAAGCCATCAACGACTATATGCACTTACTTCGCGTTATTGTAGGACTCTGAAAGCGCGGCAATATAGTCCTCAATAGTTATGGTGACAAGAGAAGTGAGCTCTGGGACATCCGGAACAGCAACGTGAGAAGCATCGCGCTGCTTGACCTTGAGGGCCTTGATCTCCTGGACTGTCTTGCCAACCATCCACTTCTCGAACTCGGCCATCTGCTCATGCCATTCCTTCTTGAGCGAGGAAGCCTTGCGCATGCCATACTGGTCGCCGAGCTCCTTCTTGGTCTTGATCTCAGCATTCCTGTCCGCAGTCACCTTGCCATCCTTGCCGAATGGAACCTTGGTCTGTGCGGTGTCGACTATGGCGCGCACGACCTTACCGTTCTTGTCAAACAAAGTGGCGATCATAGTAATGTCAACCTGCGCAGAGGCAGCCTTGGACTTGGCAATGGATATTTCGTGCCCGAGGCCAAGCTTCACAGCTCCTTCCGGAACCGCAACTGAGTTCTTGTACGCCTCTTCAACTACAGCAATGTAGTCCTGAACGGTGATGGTGACGAGAGAAGTGAGTTCGGGAACATCTGGAACTGCAGGGTGAGAAGCATCGCGCTGCTTGACCTTGAGGGCCTTGATCTCGTCGACTGTCTTGCCAACCATCCACTTCTCAAGCTCGGCAATCTGCTCATTCCATTCCTTCTTGAGCGAGGAAGCCTTGCGCATGCCGTATCCATCGCCAAGTTCAACCTTGGTTTTGAGTTCGGCGGCCAGGTCAGAAGTCACCTTAAGATCCTTGTCGAAATTCACCTTAGTCTGAGCAGTGTCGATGGTGACCTTGACTACCCTGCCAGCAGCATCGAAGGCCACAGCAGCAATGGCGGCATCGACCTGAGCCACTGGAGGAATTGCGTTCCCGTTCTTATCAAGCGAAAGATCCTTGGAGCTCTTGATGGAAATAACGTGCCCAAGCCCTAGCTTAACAGCAGGGTTTGCAGCGATTCCCGGTGAGGGCAAGCACGCCAACACAAAGACCGCTGCAATAAGCATAGTGATCGATAGCGCTTTCTTCATGTACGATCTTCCTTTCCCAAGTGCAACTGGAGCTGAGTAAATGCTACCATATCGGGCGCTAATACGCTAGGGGGGTTGAGTATTTTGCGCGGATTTTCCAGGGCGACTCCGCCAAATGCTCACCCGATGGCATTCGATGATCCCCACGTTTGCACAAGAGGGAACAGGGTAGTCCACGTCGTATTCCTCCATGTCGGATCAGGCCGATGGTCCCGCATTGCGATCCGCGTCCATCCCAGCGCGACGGGAGGTGATACACATAGGGATTCGCAAGTCTCGATTTCTGTTGCTGCTCATCGCTGTTCTGGCAGCCATATCCGCAGTTGTGGCAGGCCTCGCTCCGGCGGCGGCCGATGCTCGCGAGAGCTGCGTGGACTGTCATACGAACAAGGAAGTCCTCATATCGCTGATCCCCAAAACGGAACAAGCGGCCGCTGAGACCGGGGAGTCATGAGCGGGCCCTCCTCCCCCGGCGGGGGAACCATACGAGACGGTCTATGTGGACCCGTCTTTTCTTAACACTACCCACGGTTATCTCGGATGCACGTCGTGCCACGGAGGCAATTCCGACGCGTCGACTATGGAAGAAGCGCACGCAGGCGTGAACAGCTCGCCATCGAGCAAGGCAGATGATAACTGCGGTTCGTGCCACGCAGACATTGTCGAAAACTGCGCCACGAGCATACACGCTACCCTCAAAGGCATCGAAAACGGGCTGTATGCTTTAACTGGCAATGCCAACCGGGAAAAGGCACACGCAGCATTCGATAAGTACTGCTTCAAGTGCCATGCCACCTGCGGCGCCTGTCACGTAGCCAAGCCTGCAGCAGCCAACGGAGGCCTAATCAAGGGGCATAAGTTCTTCAGTAGCCCCGATCAGAACACCACCTGCAACGCGTGCCACGGCGGCCGAGTCTCGAACGAGTTCAAAGGCGGCATCGAAGGATTCCCAGGAGACGTGCACTATGAGAAACTGGGCTTCGATTGCCTCACGTGCCACGATGGCAAGTCGTTCCACGGCGACGGCTCGCAGCCAGCCAACAAGTCCGAGGCGCCAGGCAAGCCTTCATGCCTGGACTGCCACCCAGATGCTGCTCCAGGGGAAGGCAACGTAGAGGCCCATAACGCCCACCCTGATGGTACTCTCGATTGCTACATATGTCACGCAACAGTCAACAAGAGCTGCTACAACTGCCACGTAGGGGAAGGCGCAAAGTCGAAAATCGACTTCAAGATCGGCATGAACACTCGTCCCGACCACAAGTGCAAGTACTCGGTTGTAAGGCACATGCCAGGGCTCGACTCGATGTTGGATCCATTTGAACCCGGACTGATGGCCGAGTACAATTCGGCGCCAAACTGGAAAACGAGCATGGTCCACAATATCCAGCGGATCACACCGAGGAACAAGACCTGCAAGTCGTGCCACAATAACAGCCGGATATTCCTGACCGAAGACCGACTGGATCCGGCCGATTCCGAGGCCAGCAAGAACGTGGTCGTGCGTGAGCTGCCGCCCAAGTTCTAGCTGATGGAGCGGCAAGTGAGAAACACAGTGGGCCATAGGTGCAGTAGACCGTAGATACGGTATGAAGGAGGACACGATGATGAACAAGCTGACCACAGTAGCACTCGCAACCATTCTCGTACTTTCCCTGCTCGCAATGCCAGCGTTCGCCGAGCCTGACCCGGTCGTCACCGCGGTGGACAATTACCTCACCAAGCTGCCTTCTGACTGGTTCCAGATGAAGCCCGAAGTTCTGCTCCAGAAGCTCGACATTGGCGAAGAGATCTTCGTGCTCGATGTTCGTCGTCCCGACGAGTTCGCCGCCGGCCACGTCGAAGGCGCCGTCAACATCGAGGTGCATGAACTCGCGAAGCATATCGACCAGCTGCCGGATGATCCGAATGCCCTGATCGTTGTATACTGCCGCAGCGGCGTCCGCTCCATGTTCGGGACCTCCGCACTGCTCATGCTCGGCTTCAACCGTGTGTACAACATGCCCGGCGGATTCCTCGCGTGGCAGGATGCAGGGTATCCGATAGCGCACTGAGCAGATAACCAGCAGCAACCCGGACCAACCGGCTCGCACGCCGCTCACCCCCACGCAGGTTCGTACACACGCCGCGAGCCGTAGGCCATGAATGACAGAAGTCCCCGGGTGCACCCAAGTGCGCCCGGGGACTCTCCTTAGCATCCTCACCTCCACACCCTCGAGGGAATAGAACATATGGAAAGACGATGCGGAAGGAGGAGTCCTCATGCCCGCAGAGATCAGCGTCTGCGAGATCACCGGAATGCCCATCGCCTGCTCTGAGCGAAATCTCTCTTACTGGCTGAGGATCATGATGGAGCACGCCATCTTCATCGAGAACGGACTTCCAGTCCAGCGGGAGGACCTTCGAACCCAGGCGTTGCAGTTCCAGACGGCCTTCAGGGAGTTTCTGGCTCGGAGCGGGAGCATCCCCGCCATGAATCCCACTGAGGTCAGGAATTACATGCAGTGCGTCCGAGCCACAGTCGCTAGTTTCCTGGCCTTCAAACGGATGCTCATTGCAATGGCGTTGAAATGCCAGGTCGGCGGCTTGGGCGGGTTCAACTACCCGCTGCTGCTCGATCACATAGCACGTGAGGCTACGCTATTCCTCCACATTCTCGATATGCAGGGGCAGGGAAATAGCAACCCGTTCGCTGTGGCACTCGGCGAGGAGACATTCTGGCTCCGAATCATGACCGACCATGCCAAGTTCATCATGAGCCTTCTGGATCAATCGGAGCGGGGTTTCCTGATGAACGCCAGTGAGTTGAGCCACGTCTTCGATCGCCTGCTCCGCCAGGCCCAGGACTACCGATCGATGATGCAGTCGGAGCCGGACCGGTTCCCTGTCGTCTCGCGGTTCACCGATGAGGTGATCAAAGAAACCATCCGGATCAGGGATTTCAAACGTGCCGCACACCAATTGCTGCTGGAATGCAAGATCATCGCGGTCCTACCGCCCCTCCTGGCGGACCATGTTGCTCGAGAGGCCGAGCACTTTCTGGAAGTGCTCGACGAGATTCGAAGGACTCTACCAGCGTAGCCTCAACTGCTTTCGCCGGCGCGTCGGCAGTCGCCCACATATCAGCCAGCCTTTGGGCAGCTACAATCCTATTGTAGGTCGCTTCAGGGCAATCCTGGCAAGTGAAAGCGCGGCTGGGTTCAGTTCCCAGTCGCACTCCCACCATGCCTGCTCAGGCGCAGTCCGCATCCATGCAGGACACACCGGACCGGCGCCGAATTCCACATAGAGCTCATTTCCGACCTGGTCTTCTCACGATTTGTGTCCCACAATCCCATATCCGCTCTCCAGAATCCCGGAGGTGTCCTGATGCGAATACGCCACAATCCGCGCCACGCTGCTGTACTGCCCGCAACTCTCACTGTAGCCATCGCCGCAGCAATAGCCATCCTATTGCCGTTCATCGTGGCCGGGTGCGGAGGCGGCTCCGGTCCATCCACCACAGGGGCAATCCAAGGGAAGGTCACTCTAGCTGGGGTTGGATCTCCGATCCCAGGAGTGCTTGTGGCCCTCGGATCCGGCCAATCGCAGTTCACCTCCGCCGATGGCAGGTTCAACCTCACTGGCGTCCCAGCAAAACGCCAGAGCATCTCAGCCGCCAAGCCCGGCTTCGGAACTTGGCAGGGATACGCCGACGTGCATGCCGGGCAGTCGATCAGATGTGATATCCAGCTCGGCACGTCAAGTCCGATGGTGGCTGGACGCGCTACGCTCGCGAACCACTACAATCCAGCCGCTGCTGGCAGCGCCAGCCGCCGCGCTCCGGCTCCGTCGCCCACGACTCGGGCCCTCGGATCGAGCCTCTTGGGTTCGACCACCATTGATCGGATACAGGTGCAGCTCCGGCCTGGCTTATCAGTCGCTGATGCCAAGGCCGAACTCACGCACGCCGGCTATGAAGTAGTGGACGTGCTGCCCTTGTCCGGGATAATCGTCGTGCGGCCACTCGGAAGCAGCGGAAACGCGGGAGGTGCTCGCCTGCCCGGAGGCTCGCCTACCCCGGGCGACGCCACGGGTCGCTCATCAGCCTCGCCGGGCTCATCCGCCTGGCCAAGCCCATCGGCCCCGCGGGCCATCTCGGACCTCACCCCAGAGCACTCTGCAGCGGCCTTGGAGATGCTATCCTCCGTCGAATGGGCGATTCCGGATTCCCCCATGTACGCGACAGCCATCCCTAACGATCCCATGTATGCCGAGTTCCAGTGGCACTACCGCGCAATCAGCCTGCCGTACGCGTGGGACCTCGCCAGGGGCGTCGAGCGAGATGTGGTGATTGCCGTGATAGACACGGGAGTCAGCATGACGCACCCGGATCTTCAAGGGAAACTCGTGCCTGGCTGGGACTTCATTGGCGACGACCCAGACCCCCAGGATGAGCCGGACCCTGGCAAGTACAGCCATGGCACACACGTGGCCGGCACGATCGCCGCAGCCACCAATAACGGAATTGGCGTGGCCGGAGTGAGCTGGGGAGCATCGCTAATGCCCATCCGCGTGCTCAATGGGAATGGAGACGGCGCCAACTCCCTTGTTGCGGAAGCCATAAGATGGGCCGTTGACCACGGCGCCGACATCATCAACCTAAGCCTGGGAGGCCCAGACGACGGGAGCGGAGTAGTGAAAGCCGCGGTCGATTACGCATACAGCCGCGGGGTGACCGTCGTAGCAGCAGCTGGGAATGAATCGAGTTCACGGGTGCTGTACCCGGCTGCCTACCCCACAGTGATCGCTGTGAGCGCCACCGGCCTCGCGAACGAGTTCGCCTCCTACTCCAACTACGGGCCTGACATCACCGTGGCCGCGCCTGGCGGGACCGGGTTCGATCCTGTATTCAGCGCTTCCTTCTACAATGGCGCCGGGGGAGGCAACATCTACTCCTGGATGTGCGGCACATCCATGGCTGCACCCCATGTGAGCGGCCTGATCGGCCTGATCCTCGCCAGGTTCGGTCCGATGACTCCCGATTCGGTTGCCTCGCTCATCACATCCACATCCATGGATCTGGGGCAGCCCGGACGGGACGATGACTTCGGCGCCGGCCTAGTCAACGCCCATGCGGCACTCACTCGATCGACCATGGATCGAGCGGTCTTCGCCATTATGGATCAGGAAGGCCACGCCATCAGCCAGTCGGTCTACGGGAACCTCGACCGCACTTTCGAGATACGCAACTCGCCCTCCGGCGCACACACCCTCACAGGCTGGCTCGACTCAAATGAAAGCGGCACGCTTGACCGAGGCGATTACTACGGCTCGGCGCCTATCACGATCCCCGCGTCAGGCGCCGTGTTGGCGCCCATGCTGACGCTGACCTATGTGGATAACGCGAACACGGGCGCCAAGGTTGCAGTGCATCAGACGCCGGCGCCGTAGCATTCGGCCTTGACCATTTCAGCAGCATCTTAAGTGTGACAAGCCAATAGCCTCAAGTTTATCGCAAACAAACTTAATTTATTCAATGGCATGCTTGACATTATTCCGCTCTTGGGGTAACGTACTGCCTGAGCCTACTCGAGAGGCCAGCCAATACCGACTTCAGGAGGGTTTGTCTATGGGCAGTGTGAACGCAGTTGAGGTGGAAGACCTTCGACGGACATTCGCCAAGCGCAGGCCCAGGCCGCTCCCGTGGAACCGCAAGCGGCTAAATGGGATCAATGGAAACGACCAGCCCAAGACCATTGTAGCCGTGGATGGGGTAAGCTTTGCAATCAGGCAGGGCGAGATATTCGGGCTTCTCGGTCCAAACGGCGCCGGCAAGACCACGACCATAAGAATGCTGTGCACTTTGCTGGAGCCTACATCTGGCGCCGCCCGTGTCGCCAGTTACGATATCCGGCGCGAGCCGGCGAAAGTACGAGCCTCGCTCGGCACTGTCCTCGCTGGCGACCGCAGCCTATACTGGAAGCTCACCGGACGCGAGAACCTGGAGTACTTTGCGGCCCTGTACAACGTGCCTCCATCGGTCGCCCATTCTCGCATAGCGGAGCTCCTCGATCGCCTGGAACTCGCCGGAAAGGCAAATGAGCTTGTTGAGAAGTACTCAACAGGCATGAAACAGCGGCTTTCCATCGCGCGCGCGCTCCTCGCCAATCCCCCTGTCTTACTACTCGACGAACCCACATCAGGCCTCGATCCTCAGTCCTCGCGGAACCTCCGAAGCATAGTCCGCGATCTTAAGCATGAGGGGCACACCATCGTGCTCACCACTCACTACATGGCTGAGGCCGACGAGCTCTCTGACCGCATCGCCATCATTGACCATGGCAAAGTGATAGCACTTGACACACCCACTGCCCTGAAAGGCAGCGTGCAGCAACTACACAGCCTGGAAGTTGAGATCGACAGGGCTCCAAACGGAATCCTGGATGAACTGCGAGCCCTGCCCCTCGTGCGCAGTGTGGAGTCGTTCCAATCGGAAAACGGGCAGGAGACCTGGACGATCCGGGTCATAACAGACGACAGCCGCCAGACCCTCGATGCCCTTCTCGACCTGCTGCGCCTAGGCGGCGACAAGGTGCTGAATCTCAAAGCGTCAGAGCCAACGCTGGAGGATGTGTTCATCACACTGACTGGGAAGTCCCTCCGCGAGTGAGCGATTCCGCAACTACAGATCAGCCATGCCGGAGGTGAACTGATCCTATGAGATGCCTCAGGATCTTTCTGGCCGCATCCAAACGTGACATGCTGGTGCTAAAGCGTTACCCGGACTGGATTGCGAGCCTGTTTGTATGGCCAGTTCTCATGCCGTCGCTTTCGGTTTACGCCGCGAAAGCCCTCGCGGGGCCAGACCAGTCGGGGCTCATCGCCTTCGCAGAGCGATCGGGAACCACTGATTACGTAGGCTTCGTCACAAGCGGGATGATCCTGTGGATGTGGCTCAACATCGTGCTGTGGCAGGTGGGTGGGCAGCTCCGCGCAGAGCAGCGTAGGGGGACCCTGGAATCAAACTGGCTGACCCCCGCTCCGCGCCTGGCGATCGTGTTCGGCTGCGGCCTCACACGAATGCTCTATACAATGGCGCCCCTGTTGATTGCACTGCCCCTTTTCCGGATCATGTGGCGCGTGGATATGTCGATCACACCGCTCCTGGGGTTGGTGTTCTTCACCTCCACAATCGCAGTTTACGGCATTGGGCTCCTCTTCTCCAGCTTAGTGCTGTTCTTCAAGGAACTCAACGCCATGGTCTTCTTCGTACGAGGGGTGTTTATGATCTTCTGTGGTATGACCTATCCCATTTCCGTCTTGCCCAGATGGATGCAGGCGGTCTCAAGAGCGCTCCCGCTCACCTACTCGATCGACCTTGTGCGCCGGGTCGGCCTTTCAGGTGCGCGCTTCGCGGACATCTCCCGGGATTTCGCCATCCTGGCCGGCTTCGCAGCAGTGCTGTTCGCACTCGGATGTGGCGCATTCCTTGCGGTGGATCGAGTCGTGAAGCGCACAGGAACCCTCGGACAGTATTAGGGCGACAGACCTCTCGCGTCCGCCGTTTCGCTGCGACTCATTTATAGCGAGGTGCTGATCATGTTGACTACGTCGGGTTTTCAGCAATGGATATCAGCTCAGATGCGAGTAGTGGGGGCAATTGTGCGAAAGGACCTTCTGGTGTTCTTCCGATACCCCGCAAACGCCATCATGACTGTGATTGAGCCCATTATGTTTCTCACTCCCGCGTACTTCATGGGGTTGGGGTTCTCTGTGGGAGGGCGTGCAGTCGGATTCGAGGGCTTCACCGGCACCGCGGATCATTTCTCTTTCGTGCTGATCGGCGCCTTCATGGGAAGCTACATCAGCGCTGCATTCTGGGGGATCGCATACTCCGTGAAAGAAGACATGCTCGTGGGAGTACTGGAATCCAACTGGGTCTCCCCTGCCGGGCGGGTCACGCTCATCATAGGACGCAGTATCTTCATGCTGATCGGGACGACGCTAAACAGCCTCGTTGTGCTCATCCTAGGCGCACTCATCTTCCGGCTGAACCTCACTGGGGATGTCCTGATTGCAGTGCTCACAATGATACCCATGCTCATAGCCCTGGCAGGTTTTGGCCTGGGCCTCGCTGGAATAGTGCTGGTTGTGCGCGAGGCCGACACGGCGATCGACATCTCCAACTACCTGGTCGGGACGCTCTCAGGGTCCAAGTTCCCGGTCGCCATGCTCCCCCGTCCGATCCTCGCCATCGCGCTGGCGCTGCCCACCACATACGGGTTCGACGCAGTCCGGGGAATTCTGCTGGGAACCAAGACACTCATGCCCATGCGTCAGGAGTTCCTCATCATGATCGGCTCAATGACGGCGATGTGCATAGGAGGATACTTCCTGTTCCGAACCCTTGAACGACGGTGCAGAAGGCTTGGCGTTCTGGGAACCTACTAAGGTTCCCTCACGCCTTGGCGCCCGGCGCATTGTCGTTAATCCCGGCGCCGTATCTCTGCGCAGTGCTCTGGAATACGGTTTCATACTGCACCTGTTTGATCATGATGATGGCGAGGTTAACGGTCCATGTGATGCCGTATCTGGCAGGGAGTTTGCACACGTACATGCTCACGGCCAGAGCGACCATGCCCAATCCTACCTTGAAGGCGTCAGGAGCATTCGGCCAAGTGAGCTCCTGCGCACAGATGACCCCTGTATAGGATAGCATCGCAGGCCATCCGGCGATGGCCGTCCACACGCCGAGGGTAACCGCAAGCGCCTTGCCTCCCCGAAACCTCAGAAACGGAGAGAAGGCATGTCCAGCTATGGGCGCAGCTACCGCCAGCACCCATACCCACCAGGGCGTGCCCGGGTTCGCCTTCATCATCGCCTGGGCAAGGAGCCCAGAGACGTGCCCCTTGAGGAACTCAAGGATCATTGCAGGCGCAGCAAGCGCAAGGCCGCCGGCTCGGAGTGCATTGTATGTGCCAGGGTTGTGATCACCATACCGCGTTATGTCCACTCCTCGCAGTGCACGGCCCACCAATACAGCAAACGGGACCGAACCAAGAACGAAATTCGCAACGATGATCAAGGCAGCCCTCAATTCAGCATACCTCTACTTTCCTGGGCGCATGTGGCCGCCGTCATCTGGCCGCCCATTGACCCTCTGGGGAGAAGCGCAGCTATCCGAGAGGCGCGGCGTGTCCGCACTTGGCTTGGCTGAGAATGTAACATTCGTCAAAACCATGTCAGTTCCTGCATTGCTCTCGGCGCCCCCTGGCGGGCGTACAATGGAAAGCGCCGCCCACAAAGGACGGCGCCTGATTTTTATGGTAGCGGCGACTGGATTTGAACCAGTGACACTGCGGGTATGAACCGCATGCTCTGACCAACTGAGCTACGCCGCCATACTACAAATCCTGCGAGCATGATTGTATCACCCGGCCAGGCGGTTGTCAACGCGTTCGAGCCGCCAGCGCCGGCCGCTGGCCGCCGTGGCAGAGCCACCGAGCCGCCTGTGCGAGTCCACGCACGAGTCCACGAGCCCGAACCACAGGCTGCGAGGCCTATGACTCGTACCTGAACGTCCTTGCCGACACAGCCACTGATACCACAAGCACCGCTGCCAGCACCCACACTTCCTTGAGATGAGCGCCCCACGAGTCTCCCACCCAAAGCCCTCTCATCAACGTGACAACGTGCGTCAGGGGGAGGAACTCCCCAAACCGCTTCACGCCTGACGGCAGCATCTCTCTAGGAATGCTCGCCCCTGAGAGAAACAGCATCGGATACATCACTGCCATGCTTACGGCCAGCGCTGCCCTGGAGGTAGAGGTGAATCCAGTAAGCATGAAACCCAGCGACAGAAAGCTCAAAGACGCAAATACCAGGGCAAGAACGATACTGGCTGCACTCCCCGAGAAACGAACGTGGTACGCCAGACGCGCGGAGGTCACGAGAAGCGCCGCGCCAACCAGCGTGATGCCAAGGTTCACCACAACCTGAGCAGTGAGTATCGCCGTCGTGCCCACTGGAGTCGCCGAAAGGCGGCGAAGCACTCCATTCTCCCTGTAGGAAGAGACTGTAACAGGCAGACTGATGAGGCCAGCCGTAGCGATGATCATGCACATGTAGGCTGGAACCGATATGTCGATGGTTCCCAGCCCCCCAAAGAGCGGGCTAGGGCGATTGCCGTAGATCGCGCCGAACAGAAAGAGCATCATCACCGGGAAGGCCAGGGTGAAGAAGACCACAACTGGCTCCCGGAACAGAAGCTTGAACTCGACCCAGGTGAGCTTGGCTAGCTTCCTCAAATTCCCGCCCGCCTCCTCAATCGCGCATCTTCCCGCCGGTGAGAGCAAGGAAGCAGTCCTCAAGGGTTGGCTGCTTGGTTGATAAGTCCCCGAAGCGAACCCCTGCAGCAGACAGCGCCATGACGACGTCAGACACCAGGCCGCTGCCATGGCCAACGATGGTAACGCGCTCACCGGAAATCTCCACAGACACCACACCCGCTACCCCACGCACCAAGTCTGGATCGAACGAAGCCCCGCCGCCGCTCGGGCTGAAGGACACTATGGTGTCAACCCCGGAGTTGGCTATCAGATTGGCGGGCGAGTCCATAGCCACTATTCGTCCGTGATCCACTATGGCCACCCGATCGCATAGGCGCTCTGCCTCCTCCATGAAATGAGTAGTGATGAAGACGGTCTTTCCCCGATCACGCACTCCCCTCACCAGGTCCCAGGCGGCATGGCGCGATTGCGGATCGAGGCCGGTGGTAAGCTCATCCAGGAATACTAGCTCTGGATCGTTAACAAGCGCAAGCGCTATGAAGAGGCGCTGCTTCTGACCGCCGGAAAGCCGCGAGAAGAACGAGTTCCGTTTCTCCGCGAGACCAAGCTGGCCTAGGAGGGACTTCCAGTCCACAGAGCGCGGGTAGAAAGACGAATAGAGATCAAGCGCCTCCCACACCCTGATGTCATCCTGTAGGGCGGAATGCTGAAGCTGTATCCCGATCCGAGAACGCAAGGCCCGGCCCTCGTGCCGAGGATCCTGCCCAAGCACCGTCGCCTTTCCAGAGTCGGGCGTTCTGAGGCCTTCCAGGCACTCCACTGTGGTGGTCTTGCCTGCACCGTTAGGGCCAACCATGCCGAAGATCTCCCCAGCTCCAACCGCAAACGATATGTCGTCAACAGCCACAGTGGCGCCATAGGCCTTACGCAAGTGCTCCACTTCGATTACAGGCTGACCGTCTGTCACAGGTAACGCTCACCCCCGGTTCAGATTCAGTCATGATGGCCGCAAGCGTGGCACTCTGGGTCCCGAAGCACGCGCACCTCATCGAAAGCCATGCACTGCGCATCCCACAGCAGAAGCCGCCCAATAAGGGGTTCGCCAACTCCAGTAATCAACTTAAGAACCTCTGTGGCTTCCACAGCTCCGATTACTCCGGGCGCCGATGACAGCACCCCTGCACGGGCCGGGTTCAGAGGGCCTAGATCCTCGTCAGCTCCCAAACGCTCGTGCGCGCCTCCTCCGAACACGCACCGATAGCACGGGCCCTGCCCAGGCAGAAAGGTCATAGCCTGCCCCATCCAGCCCAGCACCGCACCGTGAACAAATGGCTTCCCACACGCGCCGCATGCGTCGCTGAGAATGAACCTCGTCTCCAGGTTATCAAGGGCATCCACTGCCACATCATACCCGTTCACTAGCTCCACCGCGTTGGCCGCGTTCAAAGCGACCCGGTGTTCCTCAACAAGGACATCCGGGTTGAGCCTTCTCATCTTCTCCGCCGCGGATTCCACCTTGGCGCGGCCAATATCGGGCATAGAGTGGATGATCTGCCTCTGCAGATTGGATAGCTCCACTGTGTCCGAATCCACAAGCCCGATAACGCCGACTCCCGCCGCAGCAAGGTAGAGCGCAATAGGAGATCCGAGCCCGCCCGCGCCCACGATGAGGACGCGCGCGGCCCGGATCTTCTCAACTCCCGCCTCGCCCACATGCGCGAGGCAGATATGGCGCTTGTATCTCTCCTTCTGAGATTCAGTCAGCGGCGCATGTAAAATCGGAACTCTCACTGCCGCCCCTCCCGTTCGCAAATCCACGCATCCGCAGTTGCGAGCACCTGATCCTTCTCAGGTTCGTTGAAAATCTCGTGGAATAGCCCATCCCACACAACAAGCTTCTTGTCGGAACAGGGATCTGCCTCGTAGAAAGCGGCAGTGGACTCCGTGGAACAGATCGGATCGGCGCCGCCGGGCATGAACAGGCATGGCGTCGAGAACGACCCTGCGCCTGCGCGCACATCCCTCATGGCCCTGTCGAATTCCACGTAGAACCTGGTTGTTATCTTGGGGTAGCGAATTTCATCGGCCTTGTAGTCGGCAACTATTTTCTTGTCGTGAGACAGGTTCTCTGCAGGTATTCCCGTGTCCAGGGCGATCTTCGGAGCAATGCGGGAGATCGCCATTACGAGTCGCCTCGTAAACTCCGCAACCTTCATCCGCAATTCAAGGCATGGTGAGCTTGCAATCACTCCGTCTATGGCAGCAGGGTGCGCGCTAGCATAGCCCAGCACGATCAGCCCTCCCATGGAGTGACCTATGAGGAAGAGCTTTCTCCCTGGAAAGCGCTCCTTTGCCGTGCGCACTACGCACCCGAGATCATCGTAGAACTGCTCGAATCTCTCAACATGGCCCCGCGCCCCACCGGACTTCCCCTGCCCACGGTGATCGTAGGCGTACACTGCATAGCCTAGCCCGGCGAAGTGCTCCGCCACGTGTGTGAACCGCCCCGAGTGGTCCGCAAGCCCGTGGGCAATCACTATCACTGCCCTCGGCGGCGACGCTGTCACTGACAGGGGCTCTGACGCAGACGCTATCGATGGCGAAGCGGGCCCATTTCCCAGCACCGCCGCCGAGGCGGCCATGGGCGCCCACGACCGGCAGAATAGGCCAATACCATCCTGCGCTCTCAGTATCTCTTCCGAGTACGCGATCTCTGTCATGCGAACTCCCCCTCACGACACACCATCAGGCAATAGATCGCAGGCCACGGCCGCGCCGTCAGATGATGCCCAGCTCCCGCCCCACTTTCTCGAATGCATTGAGCGAGTATTTCAGGTCTTCCTCGGTGTGGGAAGCGCTCACTATCGTGCGCACCCTGGCCTTGCCATGCGGGACTGTGGGGAAGGCCAACCCCTGAGCAAACACGCCTTCCTCGAAGAGCTTGTCGGAGAGCCTCATGGCCAGAGCCCCGTCGCCAACAATCACGGGGGTAATTGGGGTCTCACTGATTCCAGTATTGAACCCCAGGTGCTCTAGGCCTTTCTTTAGGAATCTGGCGTTAGCCCAAAGCCTCTCTATCCGTTCGGGTTCATCGATGAGGATGTCAAAGGCCTCAAGGCACGCAGCGGTTACTGCCGGGGGATGCGACGTGCTGAACAGTATGGGTCGACCCCTGTGAATTAAGTAGTCGATAAGGGCCCTGCTGCCTGCGACATATCCGCCTAGAACGCCTATGGCCTTCGAAAGCGTTCCGACCTGGATATCCACCTGCCCGTGCAGGTTGAAGTGGTCCACGGTCCCACGGCCATTGCGCCCCAGAACCCCGCTGGCATGGGCGTCGTCAACCATGGTGATGGCCCCATGCTCCTTGGCGGCCTTCACGATCTCGGGAAGCCGTGCGATATCCCCGTCCATGCTGAACACGCCGTCGGTGATCACCAGAACATGGCGACCCGCATCCCGCACTGCATCAGTCTCATCAAGTGTTCGCCTCAGAGCAGCAATATCACCGTGGGGGAACACCTTGATCGCAGCCCGGCTCAGTCGGCATCCATCGATAATGCTCGCATGGTTGAGTTCGTCGCTTACGATCATGTCTTCCTTGCCGAGTATCGCCGACACTGTTCCAGAATTCGCCGTGAAACCTGACTGAAACACCAGGGCCGCCTCGGTATGCTTGAATGCGGCGATCTTGCGCTCAAGCTCCACGTGCATCTCCATGGTGCCTGCGATGGTGCGCACAGCTCCAGACCCGGCCCCGAACTCCAGAACGGCCTTCCTCGCAGCTGCAATCATCCTTGGGTGAGCCGCAAGACCAAGGTAGTTGTTGGATGACAGGTTCACGACCTTCCGTCCATCATATGTGGCTACGGCCTCCTGCCGGCCGGCCAGGACCTTCGGATACCTGAAGAGCTTCTGCTCACGCAATGTGGCCAGCTCCTCACCTAAGTACGCCAGCGCATCTGACATACGCGTTGCCCCCCTCTGTGTCAGCCTCTGCCCTAATTGTGTTCTCCGCAGCCATGTAGCATGCTTGGTCGCGAAGCAAGGGCCGCATCGCCCTCGATCGGGCTCGCGACCCCGGTCGACGCGGCCCATTACGGATATAGAATTACCTTGCCGCACTCGCCCGACATCATCAGCTTCATGCCTTGATCGAGATCATCCCATAGCGACATTCTGTGCGTAATGACCGGCGTGATGTCCAGCCCCGCCTTCAATAAGGCCCTCGCCTGGAACCATGTTTCGAACATCTTGCGGCCGTTGATTCCCTGGACGGTTGCGCTCTTGAATATGATCGAAGTTGCAAGGTCTATCTGGATGGGATCAGACGGGATGCCCAGGAGAGACACGAACCCCGCTTTTCTCAGTGCGTCGAATCCCTGCCTAATTGCTGTGGGGTTGCCCGACATCTCCAGAAGCACATCAGCGCCAAGGCCGCAAGTGGCCGCCCTAACTGCCGCGACCGGATCCTCGCGCTTCGGATTCACGGCGAGATCCGCTCCGAGCTTCCGTGCAAGGTCGAGCCTGTAGTCTGAGACATCGGTAACATAAACCTCGGTGGCCCCGGCGGCCTTCGCTACCTTGATTGCACACAGACCAATCGGCCCCATTCCTGTGATCAGGACTGTCTTAGCCGCGAGGTCCGTAGCCAACGTGGTGTGCACCGCATTTCCGAACGGATCCTGGATCGCTGCAACTTCCTCAGGTATATCGATATCCCATATCCAGCAGTTGAACTCAGGCACTGCCACGTACTCAGCGAAACACCCATCGCGGTCAACGCCGACTATCCTCGCCTCCTGGCATATGTGAGCCTGCCCAGTGAGGCAGTAGTAACACTTTCCGCAGGCGGTATGTGTCTCAATCGATACAAACTGGCCTTCCTTCACTTTGGTGACGCCCTCGCCGAGTTCTACGACGTCACCACAGAACTCATGACCGAATATCCTAGGTGTCTTGATGCGATTCTGTGACCACTGGTCCCACTCGTATATGTGGACATCAGTACCACAGATCGCAGTGGCGCGCACGCGCACTAGGACTTCACCTTTGCCAGGCTGAGGAATCGGCGCCGTCACCTTCTTGGCGCCGGGCTCCGGCGACATTTTGGCTATGGCCCGCATCTCTCCTCGCATGGAAAAGCCTCCTTCAAATGGGCCGGAATTGCGCACCCGGTCCTCTAAGGTACTGTGATATGTATTCTAGTTACACGTATTGATACCTTCTTCGATTGGGCATTATACACAGCTCATCTGGAAAGACTACCGTGACAGCGACTCCTTCGCCAGCAGGTGATATTCATGGCCGAAAAGCCGGAAGGCGGATCAGCCGTCCGCTTGGCAATACTGATCATAGCAGGGCTCGCATGCGCAATGGTGTTCTCAAGAGGATACATCCCGCGGCCACAGCCGCAGGATGCAGTGGGTAAGCCCAGCCTGGTCATTCCGGCGGCTGGTCCAGCCAGCTCGGGAGAAGCCGCTCACATGATCGCCCCTGGCGGCGGAAACAGCGCCCGTGAGGACTCCTTGGAAGGCCCTAGGCCCGCGTCGTGCTCGTGTGACGTGCTATACAAGCTGTGGCTCGCTGAGCCTCCCATGACTGGGGAGCATGTCGGGGATCTCCAGGAGGGCCTGGCAGTTGCAGGCTACCTCGACTCCCCCGCCGATGGCGTGTTCGGACCAGCCACTTCCGCCGCGGTACTCAGCTTCCAAACTGGGCTTGGAATTGGCTCCGACGGCGTGGTAGACATGTCGACCTGGATGGCATTGGGGCGCGTGTGTGAACCTGTAATCGCAGCCTCTCTCAAGCCGTGCCAGGATGTGGTAGGCTCGGCGAGCCAAACGGATTCGGCCTGGCAGGCAATACTGATAGATACATCGAATCTGACCCTCACCTTTCTCGAGAACGGACGCCCGGTCAAACAGTACCCGGTGGGCCTTGGGAAGCCCTCCACCCCCACTCCACTGGGGCAGTTCCGCGTCATCGAGAAGGCAGCCTGGGCAGGCGGGTTTGGCACACGCTGGATGGGACTTAATGTACCGTGGGGCAAGTATGGCATCCACGGTACAAACAAGCCGTGGACTGTGGGGCAGCGCAAGTCCGGCGGCTGCATACGGATGCTAAACCGCCATGTAGAGCAGCTATACTCTATGGTCAAGACCGGGACCCAGGTGATAATCACCGCAGGCCCTTTCGGTATCCTAGGAGATTCAAGGCCGAGGATAGAACCTGGGGCAAAAGGCAGTTACGTATATGAGGTGCAGATCAGACTGCGCAGAATGGGATACTCCCACGCTGGTGTTGATGGCGTGTATGGGCCCGGAACTGAGCAAGCCGTGATGCAATTGCAGCGTGATCGGGGCCTGCCTGCTACCGGAGTTGTGAACATGCGAACCTACGAAGCGCTTGGATTAGCTGTGGTGGACTAATGCCCCCAGTCAAGGCCGCCCAGGTTCTCGCCGAAGATGAACGCTTCTGACCCAGGTTGAGCCCAATTACGCTCGCATTCGAGGGATTCCGGGCCTCGAGGCGCCCCAACGCTCACTCTCTGCGGTTCGAGGCGGCAGTTTCATGCGTACTGTGAGTACTGTACGGAATCCGTACTGGTTCGCCGCGCAACCTGTACGGATTCCGTACAGCGCTTGGTCTAGTCCGCCGCCAGCGGGACCCGAAAGTGCTCGTTTAATCCCAAATTCTGCAATTTATCCATCCCGCTGTTGGTATTTGGTACTCTTATTGGTAGAATCGTCCGCGCTCCGAAGGCCATTCGCCGGTTTCGCCTTTGGCGTTGTACGAAATCCGTACAGGTACTCAGCGTTCCCAGTACGAAATCCGTACTGCCGCCCCATACGACTCACATTTCGATGTGAACTAGGCCTACACCGACATCGCATGGCACAGGTTGCACTGAAGGAAATGGAATCGTTACACCGATTGAACCGATTTGACCTCGGGTATCTCCTGCTTCAGAATGCGTTCAATTCCATTCTTCAAAGTCATCGCCGACATCGGACATCCGGCGCAATGGCCTCGAAGCCGCACCTTAACGATTCCACCCTCAACTCCGACGAGTTCCACATCTCCGCCGTCGGCCTGCAGCGAGGGCCTGATTCTCTCTATGACCGCAGCTACCTTCTCTTGCATCCTGTAAAGCCCCCTTCCGGTCTGTGCCACAATACTAGCATTCCGCAGAGTGAGGGTCAACACGCACGCACGTCACCGCGTCACGCGCCTCAGCGCGAATGCCAGCACTTTCGGGCTCGACCCTGCCGACGCAATGCGTCGCCCCGGAGACGAACTGCCAACGGCAGACGGCAACAGGTCATCAGCCTCCTTCTGGCAGGACGAGGAGCCCCTATGCCACTACGCCGGCTCTTCTCGCAACGCGAACGATCGCGTCATCGCAGCTAGCGAGGGTCTGCGCCTCGTCGATGGTGGTAAGGCGACCCTCTTCATAGAGGATTCGCCCATCCACCATAGTCATCACCACGTCCGACGAATGAGCGGAATACACAATCCGCGACACCGGGTTGGCGCAAGCCCCAGGGCTTGCGTGCGGCTTCCGCAGATCGACGATGATCAGATCGGCCTTCTTCCCTCGCTCGATGCTTCCAAGCGAATCCGACATTCCCATGGCTGCTGCTCCCCGGACAGTGGCCATCTCCAGAACGGCCATGGCCGGCATCGCGGTTGGGCCGAGGCGGGGCTTGTGTATCAGAGCGGCGTGGCGCATCTCGACAAACTGATCCAGGTTGTTGTTCCCTCCTGCGCCATCGGCGCCAAGGCTCACGTTTATGCCCATGGCCAGCATCTCCGGGATTGGGGCGATGCCCGACGCCAGTTTCATGTTCACGGACGGGCAGTGCACTACGTGAGTACTGGTTCGAGCGAGGGTCTCCAGCTCCGATTGGTCGAGGTGCACGCAGTGAGCAAGGATGGTCCTGGGGCCAAGCAGGCCGACCTGGTCGAGGTAGATCACATTCCTGGCGCCGCGCTCCCTCTTGACGATCTCGATCTCGCCAAGGCTCTCAGAGGAATGCGTGTGAATGTAGGATCCGAACTCTCGCGCGATTTCGCTCACTTCGCGCAGTAGCCGGTCGGTGCATGACACCGCGAATCTAGGAGTGAATGCATAATGGATCCTGCCGTCGGATGCTCCATCCCATCTCTCAGCCAGGGCAACGCTTTCAGAGATCGACTGCTCCCTGGTCTCCATTAGGCCCTTGGGCACGTCCTCTCCCCAGTCCATCATGACTTTGCCCGATATGGCCCTGATTCCGCATTGTTCTATGGCATGGAACGCGCTGTCGGTGTGGTGGACAGTCTCCATATCAACCACAGAGGTTGTTCCACCGCGCAGCAGCTCCGCTATGCCCAGCATGGCGGAGAAGTATATCGAATCATCATCATGAGACGCCTCAAGAGGCCACGTTCGGCGCCTCAGCCAGTCCATTAGTTCCATGTCGTCCGACATTCCTCTGAATAGGGCCTGGCAAAGATGAACGTGGGTCTGGATTAGGCCGGGCATCACAATCCGTCCGGAGGCATGGATCACCCGATCCACATCAGCCGCAATGCCCACACCCACTTCCCGAATCCTGTCTGCCTCGACCAGAATATCTCCGTGTTCTATCACGCGGCGCTCAGGGTCCATAGTCACGATGGTGGCATCCTTGATCAAGATTGCCGACACTCGAACCAGCCCTCCTCTTCGCGCTAGTCCCAAACAATGCTGTCAGCCACCGCGGCAGACGAGCCCCAGGCTTTTAGCCATTCGGTGACTTCCATGAGATCCTCAAATCCCATTCCGAGGTACATGTACCTCGGCGCATCGAAGGCAGCCGCCCGCAGGTAGATGAGGCTATCGGAAGCCTCCTCCGCCGCTTTAATCCCATGCCCGATCAATGCGGAGCCAATCCCGTGAAGCCTCTTATCCTCCCGCACGAATAGCCCCTCTATCTTGGCCGCCCCAGCATGGCGGAACAGCTCGCAGCATCCAGCTGGCTCGCTTTCGTCGCCTAGGTAAGCGAGGAGAGCTCGGTAGTCGCGCCCCTCCCTCCAGGCCCACCTGATCCTATGGACTGAGAGGTCGACTGCGCGCTCTGCAAACCCCGAACCTGGGCTGGTGTCGGCAAACTGGAGATGGACCATCTGGGACCAATCCTCCAGACCGGAATCGGATGAGACTTCCACGATACGAATTCGACCAGCCTCCGGGGGGTGATTTGACGAGACGTGCCCTTCTGCCTTGCCCTGCCCCCGGTATACCTGGATCACTCCGGGCAGCGGAGTGTAGTCCCGCTTCCGCAGCACGCTAGTGATCTCCTGCGGGCGGGTGCGAAAGTCCGTATCTATCCTGCAGTGCTCGCGGCCCATATCGCGGAACAGGGCCTCTACCCGCGCCACGTACTCCTCGGGATCAGTGGCAGAGGATAGGCGCACGTTTCTCACGTGGTTGGAGTCCCACATGTCCGGGCAAATGTCGGAGGCGACGATTGTGTACTCTTCATTCTTCGACACATCGCATCCGAGGAAGCAATACTCGTCCTCTGCCTCAGCAACACGCCCTGCTATATCCAGTTCCAATCGCTGCACCTCCAATAATCACGGGATTTGACCCAGCTTGTACAATTCCGCGCGGCATGCTCTTCTCCTGCATGGGAGAATCGAGCCATGCCGCGCAGAAACCGCCTACTTCATAATCGCCTGTGTATTCCACATATCTTCAATCAGATCCTCGCCCGGTCGCCGTTCAAACCAACGGTCGGTTGGCGCCGACCACCCCTGCAGAATCCAATTGACACCCAGCCCTCGCTAACCTTGCCGGAATCATGTCCTTTCGAACCAGATCCTCATACGTTTCGCGCTCGATGATGAGGTCTGCATGTCCATCTCGAACCAGCACTGCTGCCGGACGAGGATATCGGTTGTAGTTGCTGGCCATCGAGTAGGTGTAAGCTCCGGTAGAGAAGACCGCGATTATGTCCCCGACTTGAACTGGAGGCAGGGAGATATCCCATATCAACATGTCGCCGGATTCACAGCAGTTTCCTGCAATTGACACTACCTCTTCATCATGTGCAGAAGCCACGTTGGCGACGGCGGCCTCATACTCAGCCTGATACAGCGCGACTCGGGGATTATCCGCCATGCCGCCATCTACCGACACGTAGGTTCGCACCCCCTCGATATGCTTGACGGACCCCACGGTATAGAGAGTAGTGCCAGCTTCCCCCACTATCGAGCGACCAGGCTCCAGAAGCAGCCTGGGCACTGGCAGTTCATGCTTTCGGGCTGCGTCAAGCACTGCCGGCGTCACGGCCTCCGCGAGCTCCGCCACGGTGGTGGGGTCGTCCTTGGAGTTGTAACTGATTCCGAGCCCGCCTCCGATATCCAGTTCCTCCATGATGAACCCCGTCGCCTCGCGCGCCTCCCGCGCGAATTCCATCATCACGTTCACCGCGTCCACAAACGGCTCGATCTCGAACACCTGCGATCCCACGTGGCAATGCAAGCCAGTGAGACGCACGTTCGCCAGTTGCTTCGCCATCCCCACGGCCCGAAGCGCGTCTCCGTTAGGTATGACTACTCCGAACTTCGAATCGACCTGCCCAGTCTTGATGTAGTCGTGGGTATGGGCTTCAATGCCCGGCGTAAGTCGCAGGATGACCTCGGCCGTTCCGCCCCGCTCGCGCGCGAGTCGATCTAGAAGGAGTAGTTCGTCAATACTGTCCGCCATGAACCGGGCCACTCCGGCGTCAAGAGCGAATTTGATCTCAGCGGGAGTCTTGTTGTTTCCGTGGAAATATATGCAATCTGGCCTACATCCAGCGGCAAGCGCTGTGTACAGCTCTCCGCCGGAGCAGACATCGATGCATAGACCTTCCTGGCTAACCAGAAGGGCAATCGCCTTGGTCATGAAAGCTTTGCTTGCATAGAGGATTTTGACATCGGGATACCTTGATTCGAATTCCCTTCGATACGCTCGACATGCTTCCCGTATGGCCAGCTCATCGGCGACATACAGAGGCGTGCCGAACCGGGCAGCCAAGGCCACAGCGTCGCATCCGCCAATCGCCAGGCGCCCCTTGTTATTGATCGACATGTGTCCACGCAAGTTCAAATGCTGCACTTCCCTGCCGGTCCAATGCCGCCTGTAGCATGGGCCTAGCTAAATTTCATATAGCCTATCACACCATGCCCTCTGAATGCAAGTGCCTTGAATGGATATTCGCACACCAATCCTCACGAGGAATGGTTCTGAATAATGAACACCAGGCGCCCGCGACCACATCTTGCACGACAGGGCATACTGGTGGAAGGAGAAATCCACAGGTTTACTGAATGGTTCAGCGTCAATGGTTCACACTGATCTGGGGGGGTTGGCAATTGGCAATCGAGTTTGCCTGGAGAGGTATTGTTGAAGGCTTTTATGGAAAGCCGTGGACGCATGATGAACGTGTAGACATGATCTCCTTCATAGCGGAGAGCGGGATGAACGCCTACATGTACGCGCCCAAGGATGACCCGTATCACCGGCAGCAGTGGCGTGCTCCATATCCCGCGGCCCGCCTTGAAGATCTGAGAGCTCTCGCGGACCACGCATCAGGCCTCGGGATCAACTTCATCTTCGCGGTCAGTCCCGGGCTCTCTCTTCACTACTCCGACAGGCGCGAGCTCGATGCCTTCATGGCTAAGCTCAGTGCTCTCTATGGCGCAGGTGTTAGGAGTTTTGCACTCCTCTATGACGACATACCCGAACACATGCAAGAGGCTGACAGGAGGGCCTTTGGTGACTTCGCAACTGCACAGGTCTCCTTCGCCAACTCGGTGTACGCCCGGCTCAAGGCGCTGCCAGACGAGGCCTCGTTGATTGTATGCCCAACGCAGTACCATGGCGACCCCAACACCGAGTACGTGCGAAAGCTAGGCGAAGGGCTGGCAGCAGGGATCGATCTGATGTGGACCGGTCCTGCCGTATGCTCCCGCGAGTTGACCTTAGAGCACACCAAGGCAGTGGCAGAAGCTTTCAAACGTCCCGTGACCTTCTGGGATAACTACCCAGTGAACGACGCCGCCATGGCCGCGGAGCTTCACATAGGCCCATACACAGGCCGCGATCCGCGCCTTCCAGAGGCATCACGCGGCATATTCCTGAATCCCATGAACCAGGCCGAGGCATCCAAGATTCCGCTGGCTGCAGCGGCAGCCTATCTCGCCGATCCAACATCGTACAACCCGACCGTGGCATGGGAGGCCGCCGCAGGGAAGCTCCTAGGCGAGCATGCAGTCGAGGCTTTCCGCGTGTTCGGCGACGCAATGGCAGTAAGCCCACTCAGCCCCGGCGAACCCCCAGCATTGGCCGCCGCGATCGGCGAGGCGACTGATCGCCTTCACAGAGGGAGTCTATCGGAGGGAGCAGGCATACTGTCGTCGTACATGCTCAGGATGAAGTCAGCAGCTGAGATGATCCGGACCAGCTCCAACCGTAAGTTCGTGGATGAGGCCGAGCCATGGCTGTGGGAGTTCGCCCAATGGGCAGATGTGGGGCTGCAAGTTGCCAGGACACTCGAGGTCGCCGCCTCGTACCTCGCGTCCCTAAACCCCGCCTCGGGGATATCAGCCTTCAGTTTGCGTGCAGTGTCGGTCGCCTCGAACAGGCAGAAGCTCGCGAAGATGATGGCCAAGACGATGAGCTTCAAGACAATGGCCTGCGGCAACACCATCCTCGAAATCGGCTTGGAGGCAGTCAAGCGGCTGCGCTAGTTCATGCGCAGCCGCTCATCGCGCCATCGCACTCATTGAACCCATCGCACGCGGAAGCTATCAGGTCCATCGCAGCCGCCGCCCGCCTAGCCGACGACGAACCTTACAGTGCTGCCTCTGTCTGTGGGCTGAACTTCGAGCCTCGCGTCTATTCTCTCCTGAAGCTCCGGGACATGAGAGATCACTCCCACCAGCCGGCCTCGTTCACGCTGAAGGTCTATCAAGGTGTTGAGAGCAAGGTCGAGAGCCTCGGGGTCGAGAGTCCCGAATCCTTCGTCTACGAAAATCGTATCGAGGTGAATACCTCCCGAGTGGGATTGAACCACGTCTGCAAGGCCAAGAGCCAGTGCCAGAGAGGCCTCAAACCCCTCCCCGCCAGATAGTGTCGACACGCTCCTAGCGGCATCGGTATAGGCGTCATTCACCTCAAGATCAAGCCCTCCAGCGCTCCGCCCGTCCGACCGCTCGCTTGCCCGGCGCAAAGAGTAACGCCCGCGGCTCATCAGCCCCAGACGCTGGTTCGCTGCATCAGTCACCTGTTCCATCATGGAGGCGAGCACGAACCTCTCAAAGGTGATGCCCAGGCTGTTTCCACCGTTCGCTGCCTCAGATATCCGCCCCATCACTCTATACTCCGACTCAGCCTGTGCGATCGAGCGTCCAACATCCGAGAGCCCCTTCTGCCAAAGCTGCTCCCTGTCCGCCTTCTGCGCAAGCTCTGACTCGGCTCTGATCGCCTTGTTCGACTCATCTTGCATCCTCGCGGCATCGAGTGCGAGAGTCTCAAGGTCCGGTTCTTCGAGGCCCGATGCAGCCTCCACCGCCCGTGCTAGCCGCTCCGAGGCCGAATGCAGAGCTTTGTCGTACTCGCCGATCCTGCTCTCGAGTTCCTCGATGTGCTTGCGGCTTCGCTTCGCGTGCGCGTACTCCTCCGCGCCTGCAAACCCACATTCAGCGATCTGGATCTCAAGAGCAGCCTTCGACTTCTCGAAGGCCTCATTGGCGCTGCAGGCCGCATCAGCAGCGAAGGCCGCCTCCGACCGCGCCGATGCCAGGTTCTGCATCCCTCGCTCTGCAGCCTTTCGAGCCTTCTCAAGTGCATCGGCAAGCGCGTTCGATACTCTCTTCGCGTCTGCAAGAGCACGCTCCAGAGCATCAGGCGCCCTGAGATCTGGATCTACCCCAGCCTCACGCTCCTCAAGAGATGCCTTTGCCGCGGCGCCTATCGCCTGCGCCTCCGAGAACTCACTCTCCGCCGCAGCCACCTCATCCTCGGCCGCTCTCAATGCAGTCTCCGCCTGCACTATCTCCTTCGCGAGCTTGGCAACGGCGGAAGCGGCGTTTTCGGCCTCCCGAACCCGCGCCTGCGCATCCGCGAGAGCCTTTGAAAGGTCATCGTTAAGCACACCACGCGCGCATGTTGCAGCCTGGTCCGCGGCCTGTAGCTCCTCGAGCCTGCCGGCAACTGCTGCGCAGTCGCGGTCCGTCCGGCTCAACTCTGCTTGCGCCGCCTCCACTGCGGTCTCCATGGCTTTCACACGCGATTCTGCCCCGCGAAGAGTGTCGTCCGCCACGGCCTGCTCCGCACCTTCCGCCGGCGCCGGGTGGTGGATAGACCCGCATACCGGGCACGGCTGCCCATCAGTAAGCATAGCAGCGAGCGCCGCCGCCCTTCCCTGCGCCCACCGCGTGCGAACGCCATCCAGCTCCGCCCTGGCAGCCAGAAGCTCGTTCTCCGCATGCCCAACCGCGCGCGCGGCTTTCCCGTGCGCCGTGCGCTTGTCTCCTAGGTCCGCATTGAGCTTCGCGATCTTCGCTGCCCGGCCTAGTGCCTCCCGGAGTGCTCGCACGTCCTCCTCCCACTTTGGAAGGTAAGTCGCCTTGGCCTGCGCCTCATCCTTTCCCTGCCTTGCTCCGGTGAGCTCTTCCTGAACCGCAGCTCGACTTCGGGCTGTCTTATCCCTACGTAAGCCGCACTTCTGCATGGCAGCGCCGGCCTCTACGACGCAGGTTCGGGCCTTGTCTATCGCCTGCACCACCGGGATGAGCGACTCGAGGCGGACCACGGCCTGGGAAGCACGCTTTCTCTCCTCTTCACGTTGTGGCAGCGCCTCAGCCTCGTAGGCCTCCTGGGATTTCCTGCTCTCCTCCTCTGCCTCTGTCAGCTTGCTCTTGGCCTTCTCACATCTTTCGGCTGCAGCTCTTGCATCGCCCTGCGATACTCCAAACAAGGCCTCCTTCTCAGCACAGGATGCAGCAAGCTTAGCCCACTTGTGCTCGTCTCTCATCCGGTCGACATCGCGCGCAGCACCTTCCAGCGCCTTAATGACTTCCCTGGCTTTGCGCTCCTCATCGAGCTTGTCCCAATTCCGCTGGCCGGAAGCCAGAGCGGCTGAGGCCTTCTGCACCTCCTCAGCAGCGCGCCGACAGTCATCTTTCGCACCGCGCTGCGCCGCCAGGGTCTTCTCGTGCGTTGCGGCAAGCGCATCCTCGTTCTCAGCGCCAGCATCCTCGAGAAGCTGCTTTCGCCTTGCCGTCAATCCGCCCAAATCGGTGGAGATGGATTTCGCAGCGTCCTTCAGCGCCTGCTCTATCTCGCGGTAGCGGCCCGTTTGGAACAGGATCTCCAGTATCTGCTGGCGCTCAGTAGTCTTCGCGCTCAGCACCTTGCGGAACTCACCCTGAGGGAGAAGCACGACCTGCCGGAACTGCTCCGGCTCGAGGCCTAGGATCTCTACAACCTTGGCAGTCACCCGGCTTGTGCTCGTTTCCACGACGGCGCCTTCATCCTCCGGGCCAGCGGCGCTGGTCCTCCTCCATATGGTGGCGGAGGGCGTTCTATCCCTCACGAATCTCCGCTCCACTCGGTATATCTCAGGCCCTACAGCGAAATCGAACAACACATGCGTAGGCAGGGAAACAGGAGCGAAGTCCGACCGCAACTGCTTGTATTCGCGGCCTGTCGCGCTGCTCTGCCCATACAGGGCGAAACACATGGCATCGAGTATAGTAGTCTTGCCTGAGCCCGTAGGGCCGTGGATCAGGAAGAAGTTCCTGCCCATCAATGCCGAGAAGTCAAGCGCCTGCCGGTCCACATATGGCCCAAAGGCCTGCATTTCCAGGCGAAGCGGCCTCACGCTAAGGCCACCTCCCTCCGCGCCTCCGCGGCCTCCAGCACCGTGATGAAGGCCCTCTCCTGTTCCTCAGTGAGAGGAGTGCCGGTGGTCTCTTCGAAGAATGCCGCGAACAGCTCAAGCTCGGTCATTTCCTTGTGCCTGAGCCCGATGCCGCTCACCCCTTGCTGGACTCCGAATTCCTCCCGGCCGATCTCGAGTATGCTCGGGTAGACCTCGCGGAGCCTCGCCATGGGCTCGTGAACTTGCCCGGTATCCAAAAGCGTGACCGATATGTAATCCTCCCTGCTCTCTCCGCCTGTCGGACCGCGCAGAATGTCGTCGAACATTCCTCTTACTCGCCTTACGTCCCGGCGCGGAGTGAGTGCAACCTCTCTAACAATGGGCAGCCCTTCGCTCGAAAGGTCCACAATCGTGACTGACTTGCGCTGATCAGCCTCATCGAACGAGTATTTCATGAGCGACCCAGCATACCTTGCCCTCCCCCCGCCTAGGGTCTGAGGACGATGTAGGTGACCCAGGGCCGTGTAGTTGAACCTGGAGAAGTGAGACAGACTGACGGCGCCCGTCCCTCCCACAGATAGAGGCCTCTCGGATTCGGACACAGACCCTCCAGCGATGAATGCGTGAGCAATGGCCACTGTGCGAACGCCCCCTGTAGAACACGGTTCAGCACCTTCCTCAGAGCCCCCCATCGCCGCACACACAAGAGCGCGCATGGCCGACTCGTGATCCACTGCATCGGCAACTCCCAGCCTGTCCCTAATCACCGCGGGCTCCGCATACGGCATTAGGACGAATCTGACTGGCCCATCCGAATCCCGGAGTTCAACAGTGCAGGATGCGAAGGAGGCCTCCGCCGAAGGGAGGCCCACAACATGAAGGCCCTGCCTGGCTAGGAGGCGTGTTCCGAAGTTGAGCCTGTGCGGAGAGTCGTGATTCCCAGCGATCATGAGTGTGGGAACCTTCAGGCCTAGCGTCAGTCTGCTCAGAGTCTCGTCCAGTAGTTGCACGGCCTCCACTGGAGGAACAGATCTATCGTATATGTCGCCTGCAATGATCACGGCGTCAGGCCGTTCATCGCGAACCAGATCCACAAACTGATCCAAGACGTAGGACTGGTCATCAGTGAGATGAACGCGGTGGAATATACGTCCGAGATGCCAGTCGGAGGTGTGGATCACTCTCATCAAAGCGTCACCCCGTAAATCAATGGTCTCGGCGCTTCCGAGCGCAGGGGCAGGATGTCATCAGCACGATATCATCACTGGAAGCATGCAACTAGAAGACTGCGGCTTTGGACGTGGGGTCTAGAACGTATGACGAGGTTCGGCGACTGCAAACCACATGATGGCAAGCGAAGCGATTCCTGCAATCAGGGCCACCCAGAACATGACTGGGAATCCCCACACATCGGACATCCAGCCTGCGACAACCGGTGCAGCAGCGCGGATTGGCGCAAGAAGCAACAGAGACACGCTGGTATACATGGGCACATCTGCATGGGACGGAGCAAACTCCGCCAGAATCAGGTTCTGGCTCACAGCGATCCCGCTCGTGCCTATGCTGGCCAGTATGAGCACTGGATATATGCCGTTCGCAGACGTAGATACGAGAGCGAGCGCTGCAGCACAGGCGAAACTCGCAGCCGTAATCGCCAGAGACAATCTATGCCCATGCCTATCGCCGATCTTGCCGAGCAGAGGTAGGGCGAACACACTCGCTCCGACAATCAGCCCGGCGTAGCGCGCGACCTCTCGTGGGCCTGCTTCGAAATGCCTCACAGCGTATGTAGAGTAGAACGATGCCGCAGTCAGCGCGAACGACATTACCGCCAGAGCCACTATTGCCCACCTGTAGCTGCTATTCGACCTCACGTTCACCAGAGCGTCCCGAGCATACTGCCACACAGACCGGCATTCCTCAGGTGTGGGATCTGCAGGTTCGCGAGTGAAGGAAAACGGCAGAATGGTTGCAGAGAGAATGATGAATGCGACGACGAATAGAATGGCGAAGTTGTTCGGGAACGCCACGCGGGTGAGGATCACCCCTGCCAATTCCGCGGCAAACACTCCAAGAACTCCCGCCAATGCGCCACTCCAGCCGATGAGGCCCCCTCGCTCCTCAGGGGGAATGCATTTTGCCAGCATGGATAGGTATGCCGGCAGGACGAGCCCAGTCATCACATTCGCCAGCGTCCAGAAGACAAGGAACCACCCTATCGCCGCGCTCGGTTTCCGCGTCGCCCATAGCATGACTCCCAAAGCCATGGCCAGTATGAATAGCCGCTCGATCATGCCAAGAGTGACCAGCACCCGTTTCTTGATCGGCACACGTTCCAGCCGAGTAGCTGAGAGCAAGCCCGGAATGTAAGCGCCTAGCGCCGAGAGTGCTGGAAGGAGCCCCACCACGAGGTTCGACGCGCCTAGCTTCGTGAGCAGGAGAGGCATGATCGTAGTGACGGATATGATGGAGAATGCAAGAGGGTAGCCGAATGAATCCGCAAAGAATATCGCGTAGTTGACCCGTGCGTCGTGCCGACGACGCCGTGCCTCCAGGAATACCACGATGTGTTCCCCCGTTCTACTGCAGACTACCCCAGCCGTGCCGAGAAGCAAACCCCTGCGGATGCGCACTGTGCCAGTTCCAGGCGCTTGCAATGATGTCTCTCACGTCCGAGTGCTGTGGAGCCCAGCCCAACTCCGCCCGTGCCCTATCAGATGAAGCTACGAGCACTGCCGGGTCCCCTGCGCGTCTGCCTTCACGGAGTGCAGGTATGCCGTGCCCGACCACCCTCTCCGCCTCGCGCAGAACCGCCAGGACAGAGAAGCCTTCGCCGTTTCCCAAGTTATATGCGGTGGTCGCGGCGCCCAGGTCGAGTGCCTTCATGGCCAGCAGATGCGCATCGGCAAGATCTTCCACATGGATGTAGTCGCGGACAGGGGTGCCATCTGGCGTTGGGTAGTCAGATCCGAACACTCTCACACTGGGCTGAAGCCCAAGAGCAGTCCGCAATAGGATCGGGATCAAGTGCGTCTCAGGATCGTGCGCCTCACCCATCTCTCCCGATTCATCAGCACCTGCAGCATTGAAGTATCTTAGGGAGATTGAGCGCACTCCGAAAGCCTGATCGTACCCTGCAAGCATGTGCTCTATGGCGAGTTTGGTCATTCCGTATGTACTAGTCGGCGCCTTTGGATGATCCTCAGCGATGGGCGACCTGACAGGTTCGCCATACACTGCGGCACTTGACGAGAAGACGATCTTATCTACACCTGTGTCGACCATGGCATCGAGCAGCCCGACGGCGGAGCCTACGTTGTTGCGCCAGTACTTTGATGGATCACGCATCGACTCCCCTACAAGGCTAGCCGCAGCGAAATGCATGACAACCTCTATGCTGCGCGATCTGATCGTTTCCTTGACCAAGCCTGTATCGCCGGCTTCTCCAACTATGAGATCAACCCGGCCCCTGCCTGCGATCTCCACAGCCTCCGGGCACCCGGTTGAGAGGTTATCAAGCACAGTAACCATGTTCCCAGCGTCTGTTAAGCGACGCACTACGTGGCTTCCGACGAAACCCGCGCCGCCGACCGCCAATACCCTCATCCAATCGTCCCCCCTATGCCCGAACTAGGGGTGATTTCGACAATAGCTCGGCGATTACCTTTCGAGCACGAGATCCCAGAGTGAGCGCCTAGACTGTGGGTCGAGACCCGTGGTGGGCTCGTCGAGGAATATCAGTTCAGGCTGGTTCACAAGGGCCAGGGCGATTGCGAGGCGCTGCCTCTGCCCACTGGAAAGCGCCCTCACGTGGGCATCAGCCTTCTCGCCGAGCCCGACCATGTCTATGAGCGTGTCAGTAGAAGCGGTAATCGGAAAGAACGCGCGAAAGATAGCAAGCAGCCGACCGCCTGTGTCGAGGCGGCCGGCCATATCTGTTCATCTGTTCATCTACCTCGGTCTATACCATTCCTTGGCCGTAGCCTATAAGCAACCCCGGGGTTGACGCCTACCTCTTCGGATTCGGAGCCTTGATCACGAACACGCTGAATCCCCTGTCGGCCGGAGCCTTCAGACCATGAGGTATCGTAGCAGGGCTCACCACGAAGTCACCCGCCGACACCTGCGCCGACTCATCTCCAACGGTTATCTCGCCTGCCCCATCGGCCACATAGAACAGGACATCAACAGGAGTAACGTGCCTCGGCGCCTCCTGCCCAGGGCGCAGGGGCAGCATGACCACGGATACCGATGGCCTGTCGATCAGAAAACGCACTTCCTCACCGCGTGGGTTCACCGAGGCCCTAGCCTCGCTTGGGCGGACTACCTCCACAGAGATCACTCCTCACTATCCAATCATCGCCGCGAGATCCTGGTCGGCCGTGGTTATCGGCATTATGTTGAACTTCTCGTGCAGCACATCCACAACCGACGGCGTAAGGAACGCAGGGAGAGTGGGTCCAAGCCGGATGTTCCTTATACCCAGGTGTAGCAGGGATAGGAGTATGCACACCGCCTTCTGCTCATACCAGGACAGCACCAGAGAGAGTGGCAGGCCGTTCACATCGGTTCCGAATGCCTTCGCCAGCTCAAGCGCTATGACGACTGCGGAGTAGGCATCATTGCACTGCCCCATGTCAAGAAATCTTGGTATACCTGTTCCCACGATCTCCCCAAACTCCAACTTGTTGAATCGATACTTGCCGCACGCCAGTGTCAGGATGACGCAGTCCTGCGGCGCCTTCTGCGCAAACTCCGTGTAGTAGTTACGGCCGCTCTTGGCGCCATCGCACCCACCGACCAGGAAGAAGTGCCTTATCTTGCCCTGCTTCACTGCGTCTATCATTTTGCCTGCCACATTCATGACCGCATCATGTCCGAATCCAACGGTAATCCACTTCTCCGGAGCATCTTCGGCGAACCCGGGCTCAGCCAGGGCGGCGGCGATCGCGGGAGCGAAATCCCGGCCCGAAATGTGGACCACACCTGGCCAGGCTACCAGGCCCGATGTGAAGATCCGATGCTTATAGGAGTCTTTGGGTCTCTGGATACAGTTGGTTGTCATGATAATCGCGCCGGGAAACACTTCAAACTCACTGCGCTGATCCTGCCAGGCGCCGCCGTAGTTTCCCACGAGGTGCTCGTATTTCTTGAGCCCTGGGTAACCGTGGGCCGGCAGCATCTCTCCGTGGGTATATACGTTGATTCCCCTGCCCTCAGTCTGCTTCAGTATCTCCTCGAGGTCTCGAAGGTCGTGGCCTGATACGAGTATGGCTTTACCCTGAACCGGCGTCACGCGCACACGGGTTGGGGCTGGGTTGCCGTAAGCCCTGGTGTTCGCCTCGTCGAGCATCGCCATCACACGAATGTTGACCTCGCCCACCCGAAGGGCCATGCCCAATGCCTCATCCAGACTAATGGAGATGCGGGTCAGGAAATCCAGAGCCTCATGGAAGAATGCGTATACGCCATCATCCTCGACTCCAAGGATGTACGCGTGATCTGCATATGCTGCCATGCCCTTCAGCCCAAACAGGATCAGGTCAGCCACGCCAGTGGCGTCCGGGCCGATCACGGCCGAACGCCCGATGTTGGCTGCTGTGACCTCTTCGCCCTGCTTTGCCAATCCGTCGAGGTCAGAGGCGGGGTTCCAGGACGCCGAGCCTCCAAGCTCCTCCGGGTTAGTGGGCGTTGCCCCCGCCGAGGCGCAGGCACTCTCGTACACGTGTCGAGCCTTGTCCCTTAGCCCAGCCGCCCTACGTATCAGCTCAGCAAGCCTATCTGGGTCGAAGTTCACATTGGTGACCGTTGTGAAAAGCGCCTCAATTACAAACAGGTCGATTTCATGGTCCTTCGCGCCGAGTTCCCGGGCGCGCCGTGCGTACATCGAGATTCCTTTGGTCGCGTAGACCAGAAGGTCCTGCAGAGATGCGGTCTTCTGATCCTTGCCGCACACGCCTCCAACCGTACATCCATTGGCGGTTCTCTGTTCACACTGGTAACAGAACATGCACAATCCCCCCTGATGACATGGAATTCGTACCCGGAATACCCTGGGTTGCCAGGTGCGGGAATAGTTCGCTGCCACGTTGGCGGCGCTAGACCGGCCAAAGGCCCCTACTTCGACACGTCTGCCAGAGTCTTCTCAGCCAGATAGTCGTGAAACTCTTTCGTGAATCGCTCCGGCAACCCGCTCAATAGGCACTCTGCAAATGGGCATGATCCATGACTGATCTGCACATGGCATCTATAGGGGGTGAGCGGCCCCTCCATCGCCTCGTATACCTCCAGCAAAGTGACATCATCAGCACGCCGCGCCAGACTGAAGCCGCCCTTCGGGCCCCGGGATGACGTAAGGAGACCTGCTTTTACCAAGCGCTGCAGGACTTTTGACAGATGCGCATGGGAGAACCCTGCTAGATCCGCGATTTCCTTGACTGCCACGAAACCTGTGCCAGCCTGAGCCACAATGGTCATGCTGTGAAGAGCGAGAAACGTTGCCTCGGACATCTGAAGAGCAGTTGACATGTGTCGTCCTCCCTTGCGTATTCAAGTATTATAGTACCATAATATTGTATCATGTCAAGGGTTATCTTTGGGTTGCCATCCTCCCACTGCAGACCTCGCATGGCGGACGTCTCATGACAAGCGTCGCATGGTGATCGTCGCATGGCGACAGAACTGCATTGTCATCTCTGGGAACACTACGGCAGGATTCGCCATGCTGAGTGCGAACATCTCTGGAAGGCAAGCCATCTTCCCTGGGAGGTTGCGTGATGATTGAGCTGCGTCCGCCTGTAAGCGCTGGTGACGAGGTCGAATTGGAAATCGAGAGCTACGCCAATGAAGGAGAAGGGGTGGGGCGCCCGAACGGGTTCGCGGTGTTCGTCCCTGGGGCAATCATCGGCGAGAAGGTTACGGCCGTCATAGATACGGTAAAGAGGAGCTATGCCCGGGGGCATATTGCCGCAATTCAGAGGCCTTCGCCTGAGCGCGTGGACCCGGTGTGCCGTCTCTATCGGGATTGCGGTGGATGCCAGTTGCTGCACCTGAGCTACCAGGGGCAGCTCGAGATGAAGCGTAAGCGTGTCATCGACACTCTCACCCACATAGGAGGGCTTACGGATGTGGTGGTTCATCCCGTTATGGGGATGGCGGACCCGTGGCACTATCGCAACAAGGTTCAATATCCCTTCGGCGTTGCCGACGGTGAGATCATAGCCGGCTGTTACGCCAAGAGAACGCACCGAGTGGTCCCCACTGATGACTGCGCCATCCAACATCCAGCCAATAGCCAAGTGATCTTGGGCGTGCGGCGGCTGGCCAGCAAGTTCGAGCTGTCGGTATACGACGAGATCTCGCGCAAGGGGCTTCTCCGATACGTGCTGGTCAAGCATGCGCACGGGACCGATGAGATGATGGTCGTACTCGTGACCAACAGCCCGCACTTCCCAAGGGGCCGCGAGTTCGCAGCGCGACTCGCAGCCGAGTTTCCCGAGGTGAAGAGTGTAGTTCAAAACGTGAACACGGCCCCAGGGAACCGAGTTCTCGGAGAGCGAAGCGTGGTCCTGTGGGGAAACGATGGGATAATGGAGCGCCTTGATGGCCTGGAGATCAGGGTGTCGGCCACCGCATTCTACCAGGTCAATCCCCTTCAAACCATGGCGCTCTACGGAAAGGCCATCGAGTACGCGGGGCTTACCGGCTCTGAGCGCGTGCTCGATGCATACTGCGGGGTGGGCGCCCTCACGCTCCTCCTTGCTCGGCGCGCCATTGAGGCCTACGGAGTAGAGGTAGTGGAGCCTGCAGTCAGGGATGCCCGCAACAACGCGGTCCGGAACGGCATCGCCAACGTCCGCTTCATTGCAGGCCGAGTGGAGAAAGTCCTCCCGGAGCTATCCTCTGCCGGAGTGAACTTCGACGTGGCAGTCGTGGATCCGCCCAGGGCTGGATGCGAGCCTGAAGCCCTGCACGCGCTGGCCGGACTCAGCGTGCAGCGGCTGGTCTATGTTAGCTGCAACCCGAGCACCCTGTCTAGAGATCTGAGAATCCTGAGCGAACTCGGCTACGCCGCCGTAGAGGTTCAGCCCGTGGACATGTTCCCGCACACTAGCCATATCGAAGCGGTGGCGCTGGCAGTGAGAAGGTAGGCGTAGGCGCGCCTGTCGACCTTCGCTTGGCGGGAAGGTGTACGCGAGAGGAAATCAACAACTCCCCGCCGAGCTCTGAGGTTAGTTTGCTGGCATTGCCAGTATCCAGGCGTTCACGCCCTGGCGGTGCCCACTCCAGCCCTGCTACTGTATCTGCCTCGGCTGATTTATTCGCAGCTTGGTTGCCTTCCCCCCGCCCGGTTCAGCCTTCGGTACGGTGACCTGGAGCACTCCATCTCTGTAGCTGGCCGCCGCCTGCTCATGCTTGACCGACACAGGGAACGGGATAGTCCGGGCGAAACTCCCATACCTACGTTCGATGCGCTGATACCCTTGTCCCTTGGTGTCGCTCTCCTGCTTAATCTCGCCGCGCAAACTCAGCCCGCCTTCAGTGACAGTCACATCTAGATCGTCTGGATTGACGCCGGGAATTTCGGCGCTGACAACAATGTGAGTAGGCGTCTCCCGGACGTCCACCGATGGTCCCCAGTTGGCCGTGGCCCGTTCTCCGAATGGCGCCAGCCACCCCGGGGCGAAGAACCTGCTCATTTCATCCCTCATGCGCTGCAAGTCATCGAACGGAGTCCACGGCACAAGATCCGCCATCTCTTCAACCTCCTGCAAAAGCGAGTCTCGCTGTTATTCTACCCAGGGTCAGGATCGACTAGAATCGCACCACGAGGCGGGGGCTCAGCGCCCCCGCCTGTTTCGCTGGGTCGCCATCGCACGTTCGGCCTTCTCTATCAGCCGACGCACGATGAGACCCGCCTCACGGGTAGTGATGTTACCGTAGTCGTAGCCGTCCTCACCTACCTGGATTTTGTCAGCAAAGCCGAGCTCCTTGGCGATCTCGTACTTCACCTCATCAGATACGATGGGTCGGCGCTTGCCCAAGGCACTCACCCCCGTCATATCTTGCCTGAGTGTGCTCTGATTAAGCCTGCGAGATTTTGACCAGGTTGGCGATATTGGGCAATTGAGGAAACTTTAGACAGTCATCCGACCATTGGCGCCTTCGTGCCAGTGGCGCTCATAGTTTCCCGGGGCCATTTCTTGATCGCGATGCGTAAGGTTGCCACCTGGGACACACAACGAATTGTTGGCATTGTGGCATGTCCCATATCCGCTGGATCAGTACTGCTGGCACGTTCGCGTTGTCCCCAATAGCGAATATGCTGTACCAGAGCAGCGTTCCTCAGCGATCACCCACGCGAACGGAGATGGTAAGCATGACATACATCCCGTATGAGGCGAATCAGCAGCCCTGGGGCGCGCCTGGTTGGCAGCCTGGCTGGGGTGGAGGAGGCCCTTGGTCGCGTCCGCCGTCATGGTATCCATGGTGGGGCTACCCGGGGAGGCCCTCGCCGGGCTGGGGATACCCAGGAGGAGGCGGACCGTGGTACGGACCAGGTCCCGGATATCCCGGATACCCGAGCTATCCCGGCCCAGGGGCTCCCCCGCCTGGAGGGCCAGGACCAGGACCAAGGCCAGGACCGTGGGGTTCATCAGAGCAATATCCTTGGGAGCAGGGACCGCAGACCGAGTCAGGGCCAGTATCCGAAAGTGAGCAAGGCTACTAGCCTCACGTGCGAGAAAAGCGCTGTGACCATTGAGGCGATACGCAGGTGCTAGAGGCGGGGTTCCCCGCTTCTGGCGCCTGTGGAACTGTGCACGGATCTGTCAGTCTGCAGGCGCTTCATGTCCCAGCCTCACCGCGTTTCCCGCACTTACGCCAAACAAGATAGCCCAGAGGCTAGTTCCGTCGGGCGATAGCGAATTCGAGAACGTACTGGTATCATGATACTACACAGCGTTCCTCACCCCATCCTTTTGGCGAACTAGCCGCCAGCAGCGACGCCGTATCTGAGAGAATCCCGCCCCAGCGAAGAATCGGCCTGGCAATACGAGTTCAGGGCGAAAGGGGAATCGCCGTGCAGGAGCTCCTAAAGCAAATCCTGGGCAAAGTCGACCAGATCGGGAGCGACGTCTCTACCTTGAAGACCGACGTGTCTACCCTCAAAACCGATGTCTCTACATTGAAGACCGATGTATCGGTTCTCAAGGAGGGACAGCAAAGGCTCGAGGGCCGCATGGAAGATTTTGAGCAGGGCCAAATCCGCATTGAGACCAGAATGGAAGATCTTGACCAGGGCCAGATCTGCATTGAGACCAGAATGGAGAACGTCGTCATCGACAAAATCCGTGCTTTGTTCGACGCGCGAGAGGTGCAGAACGATTCCATTGCAGACATTAGGGAAGTGCTCGGCCGCGTCGAAGCCAAAGTCGATGTTCTTCAGCTCGAGACCTCCAGCCTTCGAAAGCTGAAGAAAGGTGCAGGGCAGGTGTCACAGGTTCCCCTCCCAGCACCGGGTCGGTGATCATGCGTTCTCACAGCCGTAGTGGAAAACCGCGGCACAGCTCCTGCAGAGAGGGTTCAGAGCTCGGCAGAGCATCAATCGGTAAAGCACCTATGAATCGCACTCAAAGCCAATACGTGGACACCATCGAGGCAGGATCACCGTTAGCACGCCCGTTGAGTTATGGGTCCCGCGGGCGATCAATGTCGATCAAACCGGCAGTGTCGCGCGCTCAGTGCGACTCAACTGGACATTGAGCGTGGGGTCAGTGTCCATTCCGTCGGCATTGACGGTCCGGCTCCAGCAGTCGAGGTTCGCGCGGGCTACATTGCGCGCCCGGCCCATCCCTGAAAACATGTCTATCTGCGCGTCAGCTGTGCCACATTATGCCATGTCTCTTGCGGGGAAAGCTCCCTGCCCCCAATCTCGCTTGGGCGCACGTTCGGAGGGCCTCAACGCTGGATTGATCGACATCGCGGGCGCTTCAACGTCGATTCCATCGACATTGAGCTCGTCTCACTGCTGGATTCGTCGACATTATCGCCCCACGACCCGGTCGCGCCTCGTTAGGCAGCGCGGGCGCGCAACGGAGTCCGAGAAACTGCCCAAAATGTAAGCTTTCTAGCTGGCCTTTTACAAAGCGTGTAGCGATTGTGTAGCGGAAATCAAACGGGCGGAGCTACTCGCCCCGCCAAAACCCATATGTAGCTGGTGCCGGAGGCGGGACTCGAACCCGCACGTCCTTGCGGACAGAGGATTTTAAGTCCCCTGCGTCTGCCATTCCGCCACTCCGGCCGGATCTGTCTGTGTAGATAAGTATAGCACAAACCTCATCATCATCGCCTAGTCTATCCGTCGCCACGCCCCGCCGCCACCTGTCCGCCGGCTCTTCTAGCGACTCTTCCAACTGCTCCTACCTGCAAGGACTACACGCGCCCCAGTCACTGATCTGGCCCGCTCCCCCGTATGCGATTTGGACCGCCATTCCATCCAAAATCCCCGCTACACTGACGGTCATCTCATTCACTCCGACCAAGTTCATAACACCCAGGATGATGGCGGTTCCGCCAAGCATCACCCTAGCTCGTGCAGAGTGCACCATTCCGCGGACTTGCTGCCTATCGGCGAGGGGCATCGCGCACAGCTCGGCGAAGAGCTGCTCAACCTCATCTCGCGTCAGACGGCAACCGTGAACCTGATCAGCCTCGAAGGAATCAGCGCCAAGTCGTATCGTGGCCAGGGTTGCGGCTGATCCCCCGACCATCACGAGCATCTCCGGCCCGTCCTTCCTGCTGGGCAAGGCCCCTAACACGCCCTCAGCATCGCATAGGGCCTCTCGTATTCCCGCACGCATCGCCGCAATCTCCTCAGAGGTGGGTGGGTCGGACCTGAGGTGCGAGTCTGTGAGCGACACGGCTCCCAGGGGAATGCTGATGGACTGAATTGCGCCGTATCCAATGCCTCGCGAGGCACACTCCCTAGAGCCGCAAATCCCCGCAGCGCGCGCGTTTATGTGCTTAGCGCGCATGAACTGCGTGCTCATTCCGCCGGAATCCACCACCACAACACGGCGTGGATCCCACGCTCGTCGGCCATCCCAGGGCACGGCAAGCACTCCGGTGAAGGCCAGTTCCGCCTCTAGGTCTGGAGATATGACCTCAAGCGCCGTACCGCACTCCTCTCGAACCTCGCGGACGAGAACGTCCACATCCACCGCCACCCGTGCAGCGGCAGTAGCTGTCGCCCACATCCGTTCCGTTCCAAGATCCCTAGCTGCCTGCGTGAACTCCCTCAGTGCCTCGACCGTTGCCTTTCTGCCCTCAGCCGATAGCGTGCCAGTGACGCCGAGTCCCTGTCCCAACCCGGTGACTCGCGCGGCCGAGGTCACCCTCAAAACTCTGGGCAGCGGGGCCTCCAATAGAGTCCCATTTCGTCCCTTCGCCTGGACTACATCTGCAACCAGCACTTTCGCAGAGTTGGATCCAGCGTTGATCGCCGCAATTCGAATCGGAGCGCACCTGCCGCATGCACACTCAGGGTCAATGCCAGCCGAACGGAGCTCCTCTGCTGCCATCCTGCCTACGGGATTGGCGTCTTCAGCTTCCATGCCCTGCGCACACTCTGCCATGTAGTGGGCTAGGTGCATGTGGAGGCATTTCACCCCGTCAACCCGGGCCAGGCCGCCCACTCCCGATGTGCGTATAACCGCCAGAGCCCAAGGGGCCTCGCGGGCAAGCTCATCATGCTCACTAGCCTCCAAGAGAGCGACTCGCTGCGCCGCATATCGATGGTTCGCCGCTCGATGCGCATGCCTGAGCCCATCATCGCTCTGGATGGCTTCGCGCATGCGGTTTATCATGCCCGCGTTCTCAAGCGGAGCAACCGCTTCACGGAGGTGTGGGCATGTGAGCCAGTACAAAGTGGGGAAGGGCCTCAGCCTTTTCGGCGCTCCCGCCGCCCCGTGGATGCGAGCAGTGCCGCACCGCTCCCCTTCCAGGATCACCGGATGAGTCGCGATGACCTGAGGCTGCCCATGTGAGCATCGTGCAGCCACACCCACGATCGCGCCCTCAGTGCAGCGCCCAAGCTGCGCCTGGATAACGGCCAGGTCTACCTGACTGGGCTTCGCCATCTGCTGCATCATGCCCTTCGCTCCTGACTCTCTCGATGCACACAATGCTTGCCACACCCCATCTCGTCAGTGCAAACAGACCACAAAAGAAAAGCACTCCCTACGGAGTGCCGAGACGCGCCGGGGCCAAACTCAGACCATTTTGGAAAGACGTGTTCCACGCCCACCGCGCTTCGAGTCGATATTGCGTTTCAGGTCCTGATGCCGCTCTTCGCTGTCTTTCATGAACTTCGACAGCTTATCCTCGAAGGACTGCTGGAATACCCTTTCCCGCCGCGGCCTCTGCGGACTGTAGTTCGGATCAGCCTGCTTGATTGATAGTCCGACTCTTCCGCTATCGACTGCGATTACCTTGACTCGAACGACGTCGCCCTGTTTGAGATAGTCGTTCACGTCATTGACGTAGGCATCGGCTATCTCAGAAATGTGAACAAGGCCCGTCCTCCCTTCGCCAATGTCGACGAATGCACCAAACCTGGTGATACCTGTGACGCGGCCTTCCAGGATAGCCCCGACCTCAATTGGTGACATGCTAAACGAGATCCTCCTGTTGTACGGTGACCTTCTGGTCACGCCCATTTTGGGTTATTTACATTATATACTACAGCCCAAGGAGTGTCAATGACTGGAATGAGCGTTTGTAGAGCGTTGGAATGGCTGTTCAGTCCCCTATCTCAGGCGAAGCATTGCTGCGCCTCTGCACAGGCACGAATCCGCTCTGATCCGGCTCTGCAACGAGATACAGAGTCTCTCCGGGTTTCACCAGCCCAAGCTTGTCGCGAGCGGCCTTCTCCACGTACTGGTTGCTGCTCGCCTCGGCGATCTCCTTCTTGAGCTCCCCGAGCCTGGTCTCCCATTCGCTGCACTCATTAAGCGCCTGCTCAGTCTGACGACCGATCACTGTAAGCTTGATCTGCCCACTGGCGTACACCAGACCCGCGCATACAGCTAACGCCAATATCAGTATGATGGCGGTTCTCGATGACAAGCTCGCATCCCCCCACAGCGAGAGCCAAGGCGCTATTCATGCCGCTCCCCCACGTCATCCCGTGCCTCAGGTATTGTTCGCCGGCGTCGACGGAATCCCTGCCAGCTACAGTGGGTAGTTGTAGCCTTCCTCAGGCGCCGCGCGATTGCTCGCGCCCTCGCCACATGGCTCCGCGCAACCCTCCCACTCCATCGCGCCGCCCGCCGTGCTCTGTGCGCTGCCCTGCGCACGCTCTTCTCCAATAGCGCCAACACCGGTTGCACGATGTGCCGCAGTGTGGCCCGATAGAGGCCATATCCAAGAGCGACCACCGCCAGAACAAACAGCCTCACGTCGCCACGGTTGGCGTGCATGAGTATCGTATACGTCATCGCGGTCGACGAGAGCCAGAAGGTAAGATCCCATACAGCGAGAGCCTGCCTCTTGGAACTCACAAGAGCCCTGAGAAGACTGAGACAATCATACAGAAGGCCTACTAGCAGGCCAGCCAAGCATGCAGCAGCCATAGTGCGCGCCTGCAGCACAAGGAAGTCCATGTCGGTCGCGCCCCCACACCTTCAGAGGACTCGCCCACCGCTCCCGCGTCTTCATCTCCCTGTGCCCTCAAGCCCCGAGGCCAGGATACCTAATCGCAGCCCACAGAAGCATCAAGCCCAACAGGCCCAGGGTGATCCAGGATAGTATCGGACGTGCCAGCCTCGCCACTCCCACCATCCGAACGCGAGAAGCGCCTACTCTGCCCCTGAAGTTGATCCAAGCCTGAATGACATTCCTCGTGTGCCCCTGGGGTTCTGAAGCTGTGGAAGCCAGCCTGGGAGCAGGCTTGGAGCCGCCATCAACCGCCGTGGCGCCGCTGTCCGATGCGTGCATCATTGCTGGCGCCGATGAATTGTATGATGCCAGGGCCGTTATGATGTCGCCCTGACTTGCATCGATTAGGTATCGAAGGTAAGCGCACCCCACTCCGATATTCGGCGCGACGGCATAGATGCACTCTCCCGAACACGCGGGCGGAGCATGCTCTCCCTTACAGGATGCGTTGGGAACAAACTCCCTCCATGTGGCTGGAGTAATCTGCATTAGCCCACGGGCGCCTCGCCACGACACCGTATCAGGCTGGTACCCGCTCTCTTGGCTGATCACCGCAGCCACCAGGCACGGGTCCAATCCATTGCGAAGGGCTTCGTAGTTGATGGTCTGCGAAAAGGGCAGATCCCTCACCTTAAGCCGCGCCGACGAGTAGTCGCCCAGTACCCGAATGGCGTTGGACGACCAGTAGTCCACGGTGGACGCAGCGGCCCACGCGAATCCCGCGCAGATGATTGCCAAGATGGTTATCGATACTATCCATCGCCGCCCAACCTTCATGGACGGCTTGAACAACGACACAAGCAGAACCACCGGGCTGATGGCAACCCCAAGGATGCCCGTGACCACCCTCACTCCCAGCCCTGCCCGTTTGGGCCTTGCCGCTGGTCTCCTGCGATGCCTCGGCGCACTACTCTGAAGCATGTACCATCACCCGGGCGCGACGCAGTTGACTGGCTAGGCCCCCCTCTGAGGGCTCTGATCGGGCTCGCGCTCCAGCCTGACTCCAGCCCCCGCTCCTGCCCAGGTCGCACCACTAGCTATACTTCGACGAATCTCCTGCAAATCCTACCTCAGGAGTCTGGCGAATAGGCCTCTCGTCTTCTTGGGGTTCTCATCCGTGTAATCGCACGACTCCACGTACCCATCGATCTCGATGTTGCCATCTTCCAGGTTGAGCTGCTTTATGTGGAGGTCATGCCCAGTCACCGTAAGAATGCCGGCGTTTGTCTCGAGGAGTATCTCCTCGTCGTCGAAGCTCTCAACGTTCATCACGCCATCCACAATCATGCTTTCTCGGTCGATGAGAACCAGCTTGTGCTGCAGCCCAGGATGCTTTCTCCTGATCTCCTCCGACGATTCCGGTCCTTTGGCAGCCATGCGCACCACTCCTTCGGACAATAGTCCTATGGATGTCTATGCCCCGAGCTGCCATATGATGCACTAAAGACCATTCTTCTTGGCCTCATTCCAAATGGCATCCATCTCTTCCAGCGTCATGTCCTCAAGTTTCCGCCCCAGCTCGTCAGCCCTGCGTTCTATGAAACGAAACCTGTCTGAGAACTTCCGGTTTGTGCCGCGGAGCGCCTCCTCTGGATCTAGTTTCAGGAGCCTCGCCACGTTCACGAACGCGAAGAATACGTCGCCGAGCTCATCCTGCATGCTATGGAGATCCTTGCTCTCCAGGGCTTCCCGGAACTCGTCCACCTCTTCCCAAGCCTTCTTCGAAGCATCTTCCGCGCACTCCCAATCAAATCCGACCCGAGCCGCCTTCTCCTGGATCTTAACAGCCTGCATCAGGGCAGGAAGATACCTCGGCACCGCATCGAGGATCGACGCCAAGACGCCATCGACCGACCCTTTCTCCTGCTGTTTGATGCGCTCCCAGTTTCGAAGGACCGTCCCGGCGTCCTTTGCCTCCACATCTCCGAACACATGCGGATGCCGCCTTATGAGTTTCTCGCTGATTGCATCGATCACATCGTTGAAACCGAACTCACCCTGTTCCTGTCCGATCTCGCAGTGAAACGCCACCTGGAGCAGGAGGTCGCCCAGTTCCTCGCAGAGCTTGTCCGGATCATCGTCGTCGATCGCCTCTACTACCTCGTAGGCCTCCTCGATCACGTACGGCTTGAGCGTGGCGTGAGTCTGCTTTCGGTCCCACGGGCAGCCTTCAGGCGCCCGCAGTCGGGCCATTATGTCTAGCAGCCTGTCGGCCGGATACCGGGAAGAGGCTTCAGAGACCTCCTTCATATGGGGCTTGTCCATCATTTCATCTCCCACTCAATCACTACCTCATCAGCCCGAACCGACCGAACAAGCGGACGAGACGCGGCCCGATCTTCGGGATCATCGCGATGTCTTCTCTATCGATCCCGCCTACGAGCAGCATCGCCACGAGGTAAATGATTACTCCCAACAGAATCGCCGCAACCGTGGCCAGCCGGGCCCTGCCCGTGACACTGATCAGAGCAATGCTCAGAAGCTTTACCGCCGCCGCCATGATCCCGGCGGAGACCGCAGGCTTAACGAAAGCCCCAGCGAGCTCATGCCCTGCGCCGCGCCCGAGCCTTCTAGCAACATCCGCTAAATTCAGGATGGCCACAATGCCAAAACCTACGGACGTGCTTATCCCTGCCCCAACTACGTTCATGCCCGGCGCGCCCGTGAGCCAGTATTCCAAACCGACCTTCGCCGCCGAGCCGATTACCAGATTCTTCACTGGATCCAACGGATGCCCCATACCCTGCAGGACTGCGCCTGATGTCTGCAGGATGCACAGAAAGGCAGCCGCAGGCGCCAAGGAGGCGAGCACTCTGCCCACATCCGGACGGTGGTACACCAACATGCATATCTGGGAGGCGAGCACTCCAAGGCCGAACCCAGCTGGGAGCGAGATAAATGCAGTGATCCTCGTAGCCTCCCCCACACGAGTGGCAACACCCTTCCGTCCTCCCAGAGCAAGTGACTCAGAAATGGCAGGCACGATGCTAGTAGCCAGGCCCAGTGTGAGCACGTTCGGGAAATACACCAACGGCATCGCCATTCCATTCAGTTGCCCAAACATGGCCGTGGCCTGCTCCGCCCCGAACCCTGCGGCCGCCAGCCTGCTGGGAACGATTGCTGAATCGATAGCACGGATGATCGGAAGCACCGATGCGCCAAGGGCCACTGGGAGCGAGATGGCGAAGATTCTTTCAACAATCTGCATCGCGCTGTCCGCTGCCCAGCCTACACGTTCATTGGCGCCCGCCTTTGTGACCGCCGGCCCGTCCGTGCGAGCGCCGCCATCCCGCCTTGATCGCACCGCGAACACAGCGAGCAGGTAGAATAGCCCAGCCATTCCCCCTGCAGTGGCGCCGAGCGCGGCCCCTGCCGCCGCATACTCAACTCCGCGGGACAGAAGCCCGGTCGCGAGTACGAGCATGGTTCCGACGCGGACGAACTGCTCAACCACCTGTGAGGCAGCTGACGGCCCCATCTGCTGCCTCCCCTGGAAGAATCCGCGGAACGCCGACATGACTGTAACGAAGAACAGCGCAGGTGCAATGGATCTGATGGACAAGGCGACTCTAGGGTCACGGTATACTCTGCCGGCAAGCCAGTCTGCTGAGTAGTACATGAGCATGCTTGAGGCGAGGCCGGTCACTAACATGATGTACACGGCGACCTTCAGCACTCGGGTCGCGCCATTCTCATCGCCTAGGGCAGTCCTCTCCGCCACGAGTTTCGAGATGGCAAGGGGCAGGCCTGCGACCGAGGCTACGAGGAAGAAATTGTACAGAGGCTGCGCGAGCTCGAGCAGCCCCATCCCTTCGTCGCCAATCAGGTTCGCCAACGGTATTCGGTACACCGCCCCAAGTATTCGGCTGGCTATTCCGGCAGCCGCCATGATGGCGGCGCCCCGAACAAAGGACCTCTGCTCTCTCTCGGTACTCGTCTATTCCACCTGCCTCGCAATATAGCCCGCCGCGGTCGCCACCAGCTTCTCTTCAAGATCGCCCACAGTCCATCTGTCAGACGTGGTGCCTACAACAACGGCGCCCAGGGAATCTCCATCTGATATGATCGGTGCAATCGCTGCTGACACGATCATAAAGTCCGACCCCTCATCTTCGAGGATAGAAGAGGCATCGCCGCCGCCGCTGTAGTGCACAAGCAGCACCTGCCGCTCCGCCATGGCCTTTTCTACCGCCCTGCCCACTGGCCGGCCAACGATCTTGACGCCTGCGGCTCCCGCTGCAGCGATGGCAGTGTCGCGGTCAAATATCATCGCCACCTGTCCGCTCCCTATCGCGAGTGATTCGACCATATCATCCGCAACCGACTTGAGCTGGCCCACGGGAGAGTACTTCTTCAGCACTATGCTCCCGTCCGGCTCAACATAGATCTCTACAGGGTCGCCTTCACGAATGCGAAGGCTTCTTCTGAGCTCCTTGGGCACCACGATTCTTCCTAGCTCATCAATGCGGCGCACGATTCCAGTCGGTTTCATTTGGCAATCCCCCTTCTGCGTTTGTGTTGTGGTTGGGGCCTAGATTCGTTCCAGTGTTCTTGTCCCCTTCAGGTTCAGGTTACTGATTCACTGCGATGCCCTGCTTCATCTCGGTCAGCAGATCAAGGAGGGTGCTCAGAATGCCTCGCTCCGACAAGCCTGTGGTTCTGACCCGAATCGTCTGCGACCGTCCAAGCGCCATGGTCACCCTGCCCTTGAACTGCCTCGTGATCCTCATCATGTCCTGACTTCCGTACCGTACTCCATGTGTAAACCTGATGACCACCGCGTTTCGCTCGCCTGAGACGGCCGAGGCGCCAAGCTCCCTCGCAAGCACTTTCATTGCCGCGATCGAGAGCAGATTCTCCACTGGCGCCGGCAGTGCGCCAAATCTATCCTGGAACTCCTTGTGCAGGTCAGATGCATCCTCTGGCGACTCAATCCCGTTTACTTTCTTGTACACTTCTATCTTCTGCCGTGAATCAGGCACATAGCCATCGGGAACGAACGCGTCAACTGGAAGGTCGATGAGTATCTGTGGAGGCTCTTCTCTCTTGGGTTCTCCTTTTAGCTCCTTCACCGCTTCTTCCAGCATCCGACAGTACATCTCAAATCCAACAGCTGCAATATGGCCGTGCTGTTCGGCTCCGAGCAGGTTGCCAGCCCCTCTTATCTCCAGATCGCGCATGGCAATCTTGTAGCCTGAGCCAAGAGAGGTGAACTCCTTGATAGCCGCGAGCCTCTTCTCCGCCACCTCGGTGAGCACCCGGTCGCGGCGGAATAGGAGATAGGCGTAGGCTACCCTGTTCGTCCTCCCGACCCTACCACGCAACTGATACAGCTGCGCAAGGCCTAAGTTCTCTGAGTCGTTTATGACTATCGTGTTCACGTTCGGGATGTCGATGCCAGATTCTATTATAGTTGTGCAGACGAGGACGTTGAACTCGCGTTCCAGAAACTGAAGCATGATGCGCTCCAAACGATCTTCCGTCATCTGTCCGTGGGCGATGCCGATCGACGCCTCTGGAACAAGCCTTCCGAGCCGGGCTGCGATTTCCTCGATGCTCTGCACCCGGTTATGAACATAATAGACCTGCCCACCCCGGTCGATCTCCCTTAGGATTACCTCGCGAACTAGGGCTTCGTTATACTCCACGACGTAGGTTCTGATAGGGAAGCGATTCTCCGGCGGAGTCCCTATGAGGCTCATGTCGCGAACCCCTGCCATGGCCATGTGCAGCGTTCTGGGAATGGGCGTGGCCGTAAGGGTCAGCACATCAACCTCCTTGCGGAGTTCCTTAAAACGTTCCTTCTGTGCGACACCGAATCGCTGTTCCTCGTCCACAACCACAAGGCCTAGATTGTGGAACCTAACATCCTGCGAGAGCAGCCTGTGGGTGCCAATCACAACGTCCACAGAGCCCATGCGTATCCCGCGCAAAGTCTCTTTCTGCTCTTGTTCGGACTGGAAACGCGACATCATCGCCACTTTCATCGGAAACCCGCGAAACCGCTCGGTGAAGGTGTTGTAGTGCTGCTGAGCTAGGATCGTGGTTGGAACGAGAATCGCCACCTGCTTTCCATCAGCCGCGGCCTTGAACGCCGCTCGCAGCGCCACCTCGGTCTTGCCAAAGCCCACGTCACCGCATAGCAGCCTATCCATTGGGGCGGGCTTCTCCATATCGCGCTTCACATCTACGATGGCCCTCCACTGGTCTGGAGTCTCCTCGTAGGCGAAGGCATCCTCGAATTCGTGCTGCCATACCGTGTCTGAGGAGAATGCGTATCCACGTACACTCTCCCTCTCAGCGTACAGCGCGATGAGGTCCTTCGCTATGTCGTTCACCGATTCGCGCGCCTTGTTCTTGGCCCTAGTCCATTCCGCCCCTCCAAGCTTATTCAGCTTGGGTGTTGCATCTTCCATTCCTATGTACTTCTGGAGCAGAACCACCTGATCGGTGGGAACGTACACCTTGTCCTCTCCAGCGTACTGAACAAGCAGGTAATCGCGTTGAACCCCTGCCGCTTCCAGGGTTCGCACCCCTGCATATCGTCCCACCCCGTGGGCCACGTGAACCACATAGTCGCCAGGCACGAGATCAGTGTAGCTTCCGATCCGCGCGCCTTCCTCATTGCTCTCCCATCGCCGCCGTTTCTTCTGCTTGCCGTATATCTCCGCGTCAGTCAGGAGCAGTAGCCGGATGTCCGGGTATTGGAACCCTGATTCCATCTCCCCGGCGATCACGCTCACCGCGCCTTCCTCCGGCACGAAACCGAGCGAAGGCATCTTGACTGCGGGAATGCCCTTATCCTCGAAAAACTCTGCGAGTCGGTCACGCCTGTCATCTGTCGACACCACGCATACCACGCGGTACCTGCGCTTACGGAAATTCCTGATCTCATGCGCTAGGTCTTCAGGCCGCCCGGCGTAGATCTCCGCCTGCCTGATGGGAGCCGCCACGGCCTTGCTGCCTCCCACACTTTCCGATGACCTCGAAAGGAGTGACATAGTCACCAATTGCCGGCGGTTGAGGATATCGAGAACCTGCTCAGCCTCGAGGTATAGCTGCACCCCTGAGGGAAGGAGCATGCCTGCCTCTAGAAGACCTGCATACGTCTCCCTTATATCCGCCTCGTAGCCTGCCAGGGCCTCGCGGATCCGAGTGGGTTCGTCGACTACGAGAAGCGCTCCAGGCGCCCAGTCGACGATCGTAGCGACCTCCTGGTAGAAGAATGGCAGGTACTGCTCCTCGTTATCGAACCATGATCCCGCCTCAAGCCGGGCAAGATGGTTGGCCACCCTTTCCCGAAGCTGTTCCCCAGCTGGGATCCTGCTGAGTTCCTCTGAGATCGCCCTCATTCCGCGCTCGAGTCGCTCGTGGTCGTACAGAAACTCCCGGGCAGGACTGACTATCACCTGACCAGTGTCCTCAGATGACCGCTGAGTCTCGACGTCGAACAACCTGATAGACTCTATCTCATCGCCATAGAACTCGACCCTCGACGGCTTGGCGGCATCAAACGGGAATATGTCGATGATTCCTCCGCGCACACTCGCCTGGCCCCGTCCCTCCACCTTGCCCAGGTGATCGTATCCCAGCGCCGACAGGGATCCTGCAAGGTCCTGGAGATCCCGAGTATCACCCTTCCTCAGGACGAAGATGGACTTCGCGTACACCTCCGGAGGAATCATCCTCCTGCCAAGGGCGCGTGCCGGGGCCACTACTGCGCAGGGCGCCCCCGCGGCCAAAGCCGAAAGCGCTCTGGCCCTCGATGCAGCCAGGTCCGCACTCATGGCAGTCTCCTCGTAGGGAAGCACATCCATGGGAGGGAAGACGTACGCCCGCCCCGGGCCCAGGAATGTCTCGAGGTCATCTGTGAGGCGCTCCGCCTCCTGCTGATTCGGAGTCACTACAAACACAGGACGGCAGGCATGGCAAAGCAGGCCCGCAATGAAGAAAGACTTCTGGGAACCGGAAAGTCCCACGAGGTCAATCTTTGCCTCCCCGCGCTTCACTCTGTTGAGCGTATCCCTGAACTCTGATGACTCCAGCAGGAGCCCAGGCATGCCTGACACATACGCACCCCCTGATCTTCCAACACGCACAGACAACGTCAAAGACGCGCCGTGCCCAAATACCCGGGGCATAGCCGACGGCGCCTTCAGCAGTACCATATGCATTTCCGGAGTTTCAATCCCCACCAATGCACCGCCTGTGCCGGCCTACAGGCTGAGGCATCGTCAACCCTGTGGATTTGCAGCCTCAGGCGGTGAAAATCGCGTTGAATCCGATGCCTCCGACGAATCATCGGGAATTGAACCGAGTCTGGGCTATGTCCATGCCTTCCTCAGCAATGCACAGTATGGCCTGGACTGCCTCCACTATGGCATCCGACATCACCGGAAGTTCCTCTCGGCTGAACGTGCTAAGTACATGATCCACCGAGTCCTCCAAGGGGGAGGGCCTCCCTATCCCCACTCTCAGGCGGGGAATCTCATCGGAACCGATATGCTCGATTATGGATTTCATTCCGTTATGCCCGCCTGCACTGCCCTTGGGGCGGATCCGAATCCGACCGGGCTCCAGATCCATGTCATCATAGACGATGAGCAGTGACTCCGGCCCTTCACGGTGCCATCGAACGGCTCCAGCCACAGCCAAGCCGCTCAGGTTCATGTAGGTCTGCGGCTTCACGAGCACCGCGTCAATCCTCGCCACTTTTCCCCTGGCGGCAAGCGCGTTATACGGCGCCTTTCTGAAGGCGACGCCGATCTCCCGCGCTAGGCGGTCGAGGACCATGAACCCGATGTTATGCCTTGAGCATTCATAGGCAGATCCTGGATTCCCGAGCCCACATATGAGAAGCATGTCGTATCGCTCGCTATTCAAACAGTATGCTCACTGAGAGCTCCTCGTAGATCCTCCTGATGGCCTCGGCGAACAGCGGCGCCACTGAGAGAACTGTGATCTTATCAGTGTTCTCGTGAGCCTCCATGGGTATGGTGTTGGTGATCACTAGCTCGGTTATTGGCGACTGCTTCAGCCTCGGTATCGCTGGCCCGGAGAGAACCCCATGGGTGCAGCAGGCTCTGACCTCCGTAGCGCCTGCAGCAAGCAAAGCCTGTGCCGCCTCGCACACGGTGCCTGCAGTATCGATGAGATCATCCACGATGACCGTTGGACGCCCCTTGACATCGCCTATTATGTTCATGACCTCAGCCACATTAGGCCGCGGCCTGCGCTTATCTATGATGGCCAGAGTCCCGTCGAGATGCCCCGCGATGGTGCGCGCCCGAGCCACGCCTCCCACGTCAGGCGAGACGATCACAGACCCCTCGAACCCGCGGGATACCAGGTGCTGAGCGAGTATCGGGGCCGCCTTCAAGTGATCCACCGGAATATCGAAGAACCCCTGTATCTGAGGAGCATGCAGGTCGATTGCGAGCACGCGCGATGCTCCTGCCGCGGTTATGAGGTTGGCCAAGAGCTTCGCGGCGATAGGCTCCCTCGGTTGCGATTTACGGTCCTGCCTGGCATATGCGTAGTATGGGACGACCGCAGTGATGGAACGCGCAGAGGCGCGCCTGAGCGCATCGATTACGATTAGCAGTTCCATGATGTTGTCGTGCACAGGCCTGCAAAGAGACTCGATCACAAAGACATCGGCGCCCCTTATACTCTCCTGTATCTGCACCCGGGTTTCGCCATCGCTGAACTTGCTTACACACGACTTCACAAGCGGGACACCGAGGTTAGCAGCAATCTCCTCCGCCATAGCCGGATTAGAGTTGCCGGCAAAGATCTTGAGCTTACGATGACACGAGAGCATTACTTCCTCTCCTCCCTGGAAGCCTGGGCTGCCTTCCGCCGCGCAACCCACCCATCCCTATTCTCCTGCCTCGCCCGGGCTATCGCCAGGGCGCCAGCCGGGACCTCAGAGGTCACAGTGGATCCGGTGGCGATGTAGGCTTCCCGACCTACTTTCACTGGAGCAACCAGGTTGGAGTTGGCTCCGACGAATGCTCCATCCTCGATGACCGTAGTGTGTTTCGCCATCCCGTCGTAGTTGCAAGTGATAGTGCCGGCGCCGATGTTGATTCCGGCGCCAAGCTTGGCGTCGCCGATGTATGAGAGATGCGGAATCTTGGTCCCTTCCCCTACTGAACTGTTCTTCACTTCCACAAAGTCGCCCACCTTTACACGTCGCGCAAGGTGCGTGCCAGGGCGGATGTATGCGAACGGACCGATGTTGCACCCATCGTCCATAGATGAATCGCGAATGTTTACATATGGACCAATGTTGCACGACTTGCCGATCACGCACTTGCCGGAAATTACGGTGAAAGGCATTATCACAGTGTCTTCGCCTATCACCACTCCGGAATCAATGAAGGTGCTGGCAGGGTCGACCATGGTGACGCCCGACTCCATCAGTTCACGCCGCACTCGGTTGCGCATCACCTGCTCCGCCTGAGCCAGTTCCACACGGGAGTTGATTCCGGCGCCCTCCGATGGGTCATCCAGCGTGCAGGCTCCAACCGCGTGGCCTGCTGCGATGAAAGCCTCCACGACATCTGTAAGGTAATACTCGCCCTGCTGATTGTTGTTGGTAAGCTGCGGCAGATAGTTGAACAGAAGTGGCGTGGCAAAACAAAACACGCCGGTGTTGACCTCTCTTAAAGAGCGGATCTCCTCCGACGCATCGCGGTATTCCACAATTGATGCCACGTTCCGCCGACTATCTCGCACTATCCGGCCGTACGCACCCGGCTCGTCGAGAACCATGCTCAGAACCGTAGCTGCGCACCCGGTCCTTAAATGCTGTTCCACAAGGTTTCGAATAGTTGATGCCCGGAGCAGTGGAACGTCTCCTGGCATCACGACGACATTTCCATCGTATCCGGCGAGCGCCTGCGCTGCACAGGATGCGGCATGACCGGTGCCCAACTGCTCATCCTGCCATACCACCTCTGCGCTGGAACTGAGATGTTGCTCCAGGGCTTCGCCGCCGTGCCCCACTACGACAATGACACGAGAAGCACCGGAGAGCTTCAACGCCTGAACCACATGATCGATCATGGGAATTCCCGCAACCTGATGAAGGGCCTTTGGCATCTCCGACTTAATGCGTTTTCCCAATCCGGCAGCCAGCACCAGCCCAACGGAGGGATCCATATAACTCACTCCACTGCAAAAGAAGGTTTTGAGCAGTATGAGCATATACCAACCATGCAGGTTCGTCAACTTTTCGGCGTGATGGCAAACTGCGCGGTTCGCGCCATAGATTCACTAACATATCCCCGTCTGCCTGGGCAAAGAATGTAGGCAGAAACATGAGGAGGTGAGAGAATGCCCGCACGACGCAGCAGCAAGCGCACTCTGGTTCCTCAGGCACGACAGGCATTGCAGCAGATGAAATATGAAATCGCGAATGAACTGAACGTCCCATCTCAGGCCGTGCAGAGTGACTACTGGGGAGATGTGAGCGCCCGCGACTGTGGAAGTGTTGGAGGCAACATGGTCCGCAGGATGATCGAGGCGGCCCAGGCGTCCCTTGTAGCCACTACCAGCGCTGGCGTAAAGCAGGGGTTTTCCGAGACCATTGGCGCCAGGACCGGGGGGACTGGATACACCCCACAGCAGTCTAGCTGGAATCAGCAGGGAACTGACGTGCTGAACCCAGAGCAGATATCCACGTCGGCCTTCCCTGGCGCTTCAGTGTAACCAACGGCAGCAATGGGAAGACCTACACCATAGCAGCAGCGTAATTCGGGCTAGATTTCGTGCCGCGAAAAACCCGAACAGGCGGAGCAGCATATGCCCCGCCTGCGCTTCTATCCGGTTATGGCTGGGGCGGGAGGATTCGAACCTCCGAATGCAGGATCCAAAGTCCCGTGCCTTACCGCTTGGCTACGCCCCATTCTTGAGCGGTATCATTGTAGCATAGATAAGGGCGCGCATCAAATGATGACGCCTTCACGTCTTCAATCGTGGCGCGCGCTTCTTGTGTCACCGAATGTGCAATATCGCAGCCCAACCTATCTATGAGCGATGGCTATGGCTTCGATCTCCACCAAGGCGTCCTTCGGAAGCCGAGACACCTCTATGGTGGAACGAGCGGGCGCGACGCCAGGGAAGTAGGATGCGTACACTCGGTTCATGGCTGCGAAGTTATCCATGTCCGTAAGAAACACAGTGGTTTTTGCCACCGACTCCATCCCCGCGCCCGCCGCCGCCAGCACTCCTGCGATGCTCTCGAGAACGCGGACTGTCTGCTCTGCAATGCCTCCAGGAACCATAGTGCCTGTTCCAGGATCCAGCGGAATCTGGCCGGACACGAAAATGAGCCCCGTCGCCTGTATTCCCTGGGAGTATGGTCCAATCGCTTTCGGCGCGCCGCCACTAACGACTGCTTCCTTCATCTGCGTGTGTCTCCCTCCGTGACGATCCGGCAACTATGATAGCATCCTCTTAGCAAGCTCATAATCGCTGGGCTTGTCGACATCAACGCCTATCTCGGCGTATGGAACGATCACCCCTCGTGCGCTAAGCCCAATCCAGCTCTTGGCCTTCTTCTCAACGTCCGCTATCGACAGCCGGTGAAATGCGAACTTGATCACGAAACCGAGGCCGAGCATGGATAGCAATGCCAGAGGCTTCTTCCTGAGGCCGAGCGCGTCCTTGATCACACCTGCATTCTTCCGGACGACCGCAGGGTCCGCCATGAACACATTGCCTCCGGTCACCACCCCATCTGCCATCCGGATGTATGTCCTCTCCCCCCCGGGGAACTTGGCCTCGTTGACTTTTTTGGGGACTAGCGCATAGTGGACTTCGGCGGGCATGGTCTCGCAGATCTTCACGAACCCATCGATCGCCTCTCCGTTGATGAACGGAATGTCGGAACTGGCCACGAGCGCCTTTCTGCCCTCGGGGACTTTCTCTAGCCCGGCGAGGAGGTTTTGGATCATGGAGCCTCTTCTCTCCACAACAGAGATGTCCTTGGCCGCGCCCATCTTATCAACGATGGGGCGAATCGCCTCTACTGGGCCAACCACGATGATGCGGTCAACGCATTCCGCCTGACAGATGCCGGTGAGCACCCATTCAAGCATGGGCTTGCCGTTTATCTCGATGGTTGCCTCATACCTAGCATCGGACACCTCAGCGAGACGGCCGGAGTTGTCGGCGCCCGCAAGCACCACTGCGTCTACACGTATGGACACAGCCTACTTCCCTTCTTTCTCCAATACCCCGATCAGACTGTGCTCCGCACTCTCTATGTGGTTGCGCACTGCTGCCCGTGCCCTGGCTGGATCTCGTGCAGCCAGAGCCTCCAGAATATCGCGGTGTTCGGCAATAGACCACCTGATGCGCCCTGGATACGAAAGCGACTTCTTTCGGTACCGGTGGACCTGCTCCCTGAGTAAGCTCGCCATCTGCGAAAGTCGGGAATTCTGCGATGCGCGGAAAATCGCATCGTGGAATCTGATGTCCGCCTGCACAAGTGCGTCCACGTTCTGCTCATCGAGGCGAGATACGATCTCATCGAGAAGGACAGTCAGCTCAGCAATTTGGTCGTCGCTAATCCTCTCCGCAGCGAGCGCGACTGCAAGTTCTTCAAGGGCTTCGCGGATCTCGAAAACATCCGCAATTTCCTTAGCGGACAGATCGGCGACATATGCCCCCCTGCGTGGCAGAATAACCACAAAACCTTCGAGTTCGAGTTTTCGGATAGCTTCACGGACGGGAGTCCTGCTGACACCCATTTCCTCAGCAAGGTGCACTTCCATGAGGCGCTCTCCGGGCTCAAGTCGTCCGGAAACGATCGCTTCCCGCAGTCCTTCGAAGACGACATCACGCAGGGGCTTGTAGTCGTCTCCTCTCAATTGTATTCTCGTACTATTCAATGTTCCCACTCTCCGGCGCGATTCCCGCATGTGTGACGATCACACTGAGGCCCGCAGCTGACCCCCACCGGCCAAGACAGTCCGCCACATGGAGCGCTTCGTCTTCAGCGCCAAACACTCCGAACACGGTTGGGCCGCTCCCGCTCATCGCGGTAGCCATCGCCCCAAGCTCTGCGAGTTTCGCCTTGATCAGAGTTACCTCCGGACATGCCGCCACGGCAGGCGGTTCGAGGTCGTTTCGCATGAATAGGCACGCCCTGGCCAGTTTGTTCTCGGTGCTCGCCCCAAGCAGCACCTCAGCAAGTAAGCGTGCAAAACCCGACACAGATCTCTCATGGATCGGCGCCGCGCGATCTCGCATTTCGCCCTGATTCTGCATCTCGTCCCACGTGGCGTAGATCTCCCGAGTCTCCAGGCCCTTGCTTGGCTTAGCCAGAACTACAGCTACGCCTGGAAGCCCTGGAATAGGTGTAAGCGTGTCACCCACTCCTGTGGCGAATGCAGCGTACGCCTGAGGGGGGTCGCCATGCGACAGAATGCAGAAAGGCACATCAGCGCCAATCACCCCGCCAACCACGAGAAGTCGCTCCATGGAAAGGGGAGCGCCCCACAGCTGGTTCATCCCAACAAGCACCGCTGCGGCATCCGCACTGCCCCCTCCGAGCCCTGCGGCCACTGGGATCCGCTTCCTGATCCGAATCTCCACGCTATCCCCGCGACGGATGCGTGCTGAGTCGATCGCATCCAGAAACGCCGCAGCGGCCCGGGATGCGGTGTTGGCTGCACCCCCAGGCGCCTGAGTGGAGTCGGTGATCGTGAGGATACGGCCAGCGGCCAGCCCCGGGCCTGATATCGCAGGAGGCGCCCCTGTTCGGCGGATGATCGTCACATCATCAGCTATCTCCACCCGGTGCATAACCGTTTCGAGGCTGTGGCGGCCATCTGCTTGGCGCCCGAGGACCTCAAGCGCGAGGTTGATCTTTGCCCATGCTTTCAGTTCAAGTGTATACACTATACTTCACACTGTCCACAGGGACGATAATGCAAGTACAAGCATCAGTATGACTCGCGCATCGCATTTCGCACCCGCAGTATGCTACCCCTTTCTGAACAGCCTTGCGAAGAGATCTACGAAGGCCCTCCATCCACGCACTATGAAATTCGCCCGCGGGGCATGGGATTGGGCAAGGGCCTCCACTGAGCCATACTCGGCGCCTGATGTATGGCGCGCGACCGCCCTTCCAATTACCTGCCCCTTCTTTATAGGCGCGCGGAGGCCCTCCTTCATAGGCTCGAACTCGATCTTCACCTCGGACGCAGTCCCACGCGGCGCCAACGGCAATAGGGCGGTCGCGGCAACGGCCACGACATTCTGCCTCGCTGCGGATCGGACTCTCACTGCGCCCACCTCAGCGCCAGCGGAAGCCAGCTTCACTCGCTCATAGTTCCTGAAACCGTAATCTAACAGCTTGGCAGTCTCGCGCACCCTGTCTTTATCAGTCGCAGTTCCCATTACGACCGATACGAGCCGAAGATCCCCGCGTTTCGCAGTCCCGGCAAGGCAGTATCCGGCTGTCTCAGTATGCCCTGTCTTCAGGCCATCCGCGCCTTCATACTCAACAATGAGCCTGTTGGTGTTGAATAGATCGTAGGCGCCCCCGCGCATCTTGCCGATCCATGTCCGAGTCCACTCCAACACCTCCGGGTGCTTGACGAGTTCACGGGCCATAATGGCGATGTCCGCCGCCGTTGTGTCGTGATCAGGAGCATCCAAGCCCTCCGGGTTGGAGAAGTGCGTATTGACCATTCCGAGTTCCGCGGCGCGCCTGTTCATAAGCATCACGAAATCGTCGGCCGTACCGGCCACATGCTCAGCTATGGCCAGTGACGCGTCGTTAGCGGACCTTATGGCGGCTGCCGCCAACAAGTCGCGGACAGGAACCTTCTCCCGCTCCTTGAGGTACACCTGCGATCCGCCCATCAGGGATGCCTCGGTGCTCACCGTAACTTCATCGTCTAGAGAGATCCGGCCAGCCCTCACATGCTCCATAGCAATAAGGATCGTCATGATCTTCGTTATCGACGCAGGGGCCAGACGCTCATCAGCATTGAGTGCGTAGAGCACCTGCCCGGTCTCGGCATCCACTAGTATTGCAGATCTCGCGGCTATGGTTGGAGCTGTGGGAACGGAAGCGGACATGGCGGCAGGAACTGGAGCAGGCATGGGAACAGGAGCTGCAATCGCCGCAGCCATAGAGCCGATGGCCTCGGCCAGCGCCGGCAGGGAGAGCGAGGCGCATAGCAGCGCCAATACGGCGAGCCCGGCGAGTCGCACTGGTCTGATTGATCGATGCACGGTAACACCTCTTCCAAGGGACTACGGCGCCGTGCCGTGAATACACGGCACGGCTTCTTCAGCACTACATTCTCCCCGCCATCCGCGGGGTTATGACTGATAGCCAGAAGCTACTTCACAAGATGGCACGCGACCTGATGCTTGCCGCCGATATTCACCAGTGCCGGGGTTTGCTCTGCACAGATCTTCTTGGCTTCCCTGCACCTCGTTCGGAATCTGCATCCCGGCGGAGGATCTATCGGGCTCGGGACGTCTCCCTCCAATATGATCCTGTGCCGCTGCGCCTCCACATCTGGATCGGGAATTGGAATAGCGGACAGCAGGGCCTTCGTGTAGGGGTGCTGGGGATTCCTGTAGAGCTCCGCGCTCTCCGCCAGTTCCACTATGCTCCCGAGGTACATTACGGCGATCCTGCGGCTTGTATGCTTCACCATCGCCAGGTCGTGGGCGATAAACAGATACGTGAGTCCTCGCTTCTCCTGAAGATCCTCAAGCATGTTGATAACCTGAGCCTGGATGGACACATCAAGGGCGGATATGGGCTCATCGCATATGATGAAGCTCGGCTCCACCGCGAGCGCCCTAGCGACTCCGATTCTCTGCCTCTGGCCTCCACTGAACTCGTGAGGGAACCTGGTGGCGTGCTCCGGGTTCAACCCCACCGTGGCGAGAAGGTTGTGGATCATCGCGAGCCTGTCCTGCTTATTCTCGGCCAGGTGATGAATGTCGATAGGTTCGCCGATGATATCCCCTACCGTCATGCGCGGGTTCAAAGATGCGTACGGATCCTGGAATATCATCTGCATCTTTCGTCGCATTGTCAGCATCTCTTCGGTACTGAGGGAATAGACCTCTTTGCCCTCGAACAGCACCTGCCCTGCTGTTGGCTCGTACAGTCTGCATATGGTCCTTCCGGCGGTGGTCTTTCCGCACCCGCTCTCACCAACGAGGCCGAGAGTCTCGCCCTTGTCGATGGTGAAGCTGATGTCGTCAACAGCCTTGAGCACACTGCGCTTTCGGCTGAACATGCCCCCGCCGATAGAGAAGTGCTTCTTCAGGTTCTTAACCTCAACTAGCGGCGCCATCAGGCCACGCCCCCTTTCGAAACCCGCTCAATCGCAGGCGCCATCGGGTGCTGCAGCCAGCATGCCACCTTATGGCCTGTAGCTGAGACATCGATATACTCTGGCGGGATCTGTTTGCAGATAGCCATGGCCCAGTCACACCTAGGCGCAAACGGGCATCCCGCGGGCGGGCTGATCAAATCCGGGGGCTGACCAAGGATTGGCACGAGCTTCTTCTTCCCTTCGGAATCAAGCCGGGGAACCGACTTGAGGAGCCCCCAGGTGTAGGGATGCTGTGCATTGTAGTATACGTCCCTCACCGAGCCAGTCTCAATGATTTTGCCAGCGTACATCACTACGACTCGCTGGGCAAGCCCAGCCACCACACCGAGGTCGTGAGTGATGATAATGATCGACATGTTTAGCCGCTTCTTTAGTTCCTTCATCAGGGTGATGATCTGTGCCTGGATTGTCACATCAAGTGCAGTTGTGGGCTCATCTGCGATCAGCAGCTTCGGATTGCATGCAAGCGCCATGGCTATCATGACTCTCTGCCTCATGCCTCCGCTGAACTCGTGGGGGTATGAGTTGAGGCGCCTTTCCGGAGAAGGTATGCCGACCATCTCGAGGAGCTCCAGAGCCCTTGCAGACGCCTGCTCTCTGCTGAGATTCTGGTGAAGCTTGAGAACCTCAATGATCTGCGCTTTGATAGTGATGACTGGATTCAGCGACGTCATTGGATCCTGGAATATCATGCCGATCTCGTTTCCGCGGACGTGCTGCATTTGTCTCTCTGTGAGGCTAACCAGATCCCTGCCGTTGAATATGACCTCGCCCTCAAGGATCCGGCCTGGAGGCGCCACAAGCCTCATCACCGACATTGCAGTGACGCTCTTTCCACACCCCGACTCTCCAACTATCGCTATGGCCTCGCCGGCATCCACATGGAAACTGACATCGCGCACTGCCTTGACCTCGCCGGCGTAGGTGAAGAAGGACGTTTTCAGGTTTCTGACTTCTAGAAGTCTATCCAAGAGGTATTCCCCCCTACTCTATGTCGGCCGATCACTTGCGCTGCTTGGGGTCTAATGCGTCGCGCAGGCCATCTCCGAAGAAGTTGAATGCGAACACTGTGAGACTGATAGCGATAGCCGGGAAGAAGAGCTGATACGGGTAGGATCTGAAGCTCTGCAAGGCCTCTGAAGCCAGCACGCCCCAGCTCGCCATGGGAGCATTCACTCCTAGCCCGATGAAGCTCAGGAATGCCTCGGTGAATATCGCCGCAGGAATATTCAATGTGGCCGTGACTATTATAGGCCCCATCGCATTGGGAATCAGGTGCTTGAGGAGAATTCGCCACCTACTGGCGCCGATGGTCCGAGCTGCAAGGACGTAGTCCTGCTCTTTCAGGCTGAGGATCTGGCCGCGCACGATCCGCGCCATGCTGAGCCAATAGACAAGCCCCAGGGCTATCAGGATATTCTGAAGGCCTGGCTTGAGGATCACCATGAGAAGAATCACGTACAGCAACAGCGGAATCGCGTCGAGGATCTCCACAATACGCATCATCACGTTGTCAACTGACCCGCCTGCATAGCCGGAAATGCCGCCGTACACAACTCCCATGGTCAGGTTTATGAGACTCGCCACGAACCCGACGGTGAGGGAGATTCTGGCGCCATACATGATTCGCGTCAGCAGGTCGCGGCCAAGGTCATCAGTCCCCAGCCAGTGGGCGCGGGAGATGAACTGATTCTGGTCGAATAGGCTCTGGTCAGAATAGCTGTATGGCGATAGCATAGGGCCGAAAACCGCGATGAAGATGATCACGACGACGGTCGCAAGCCCTATCATCGCGCCGCGGTTCTTCTTCAGCCTTCGCCAGGCATCCTGCCCGTAGGTTATCGAGGGGCGGACTATGGACTCGGCGCTCGCGATGTCCTTATCGACTGATTTGAACATTTCCTGGGTGTATACTGGCCCGACCCCGACAGCAGGTTTTGCACATTGCTCCACAGCCGCTCACTCCTTTGCGTCTACCAGCTTGATCCTGGGGTCGATCCATCCATACGCGATGTCGACGAGGAAGTTCAGGAATACCAGAAGCACGCTGTAGAATATGGTCATGCCAAGAATAGTCGTATAGTCTCGATTGTATATGCTCGTGACATAGAATCGGCCTAGGCCAGGTATCGCAAAGATGCTCTCAACCACGAAACTGCCAGTGAGGATGCCTGCAACCATGGGGCCCAGGTAGGTCACCACGGGCATTATGGCGTTCTTCACTACATGCCGCATGACCACTGCAAACCAGGAAAGCCCTTTGGCCCTTGCAGTCCTGATGTAGTCCTGCGAGAGAACATCGAGAGTGCTCGATCTCATTAGCCTTGCGAAGAAGGCTGTTGGGAACCCAGACAAGGCAAGCATGGGAAGGATAACATGCTTAGGCGTGCCCCACATTGCTGCCGGAAGCCATCGCAGCTTCACTGCGAATACATACATGAGAAGTGTCGCCATCACGAAGGAAGGCACGGAAACGCCGATTACGGCGAAGGCCATCACGAAATTGTCAGGCCACCTATTCTGATTGAGGGCGGAAATGACCCCTGATGGAACCCCCACAAAGAGAGAGAACAGAATCGCGCAGGCGCCTAGTCTGGCCGTGACCGGCCATCCATCAGCAATGATGTCGTTCACAGTTCGCCCAGCGTATTTGAACGAAGGGCCGAAATCCCCATGAAGCAGGTTCCCCATGTAATCGAGATACTGCCTCCACAGGGGATCACTAAGTTTGTACTTCTCCTCGATGTTCTTCATGATCTCAGGAGGAAGGGCCTTCTCACGGGTAAACGGCCCTCCTGGTATGGCATGCATCATGACGAACGTTGCAGTAACAACGATCAGCAGGACCAGCATCACGGAGATGAATCGTCTTAGGACGTACGAGGCCAAGGATATCAGCTCCCGTCAAATGGCAGCGCCGGAGGCATGCGCCGGTCGCCCGTGCACACCCCCGGACACTGCTGGATCACCTAAGGATACGTGCGAGATCCGCCATTTTACTTGTGCTCAAGCACATAGGCCGCTGCGAAATCGACGAATCCCAGGGGCGAGAATCTGACGCCCTTCAGGTACGGCTTCTGCACGACCACGTTAGTGTAGAAGTAGATCGGCATGATCGGAAGCTCGGCCATGAGAATGCTCTCGGCCTCGTGGAGCATCGTAGCGCGCTTGGCCGAGTCGCCTTCCTTCATCGCGCCGTAGATCAGCTCGTCGTACTTATTGTTTGACCAGCCGGTATCGTTGTTTCCGTTGGTCGTGGTCCACATATCCATGAATGTCATCGGATCAAGGTAGTCGCCAATCCAGCCAGCGCGCGCCACCTGGTAGTTCAGGGTGTCGCGGGTGTCGAGGTAGACCTTCCACTCCTGGTTGGTCAGCTGCACGTTGATGCCCAGGTTCTTCTTCCACATCTCCTGAATGGCCTCAGCGATCTTCTTGTGGTTATCGGAGGTGTTGAAGAGGATGGTGAGTGTCGGGAAGCCCTTGCCGTCCGGGTAGCCGGCATCGGCGAGAAGCTTCTTGGCCTCAGCCAGGTCTTCCTTGTACAGGTTGCCGCCAACAGTGCGGAAATCGGGCGTCGGAGTAGCATCAGCCAGGCCGAACGGCACGTAGGCGAGGGCAGGCTTCTGCTCACCCCTGACGACGAAATCGATCAGCTTCTGGCGATCGATGGCCATGGTGAGAGCCTTGCGGACCCTAACATCGTTGGCCGGCGCCTTGGTGGTGTTGAACATGTAGTAGTAGGTGCCGATGTAGTTCTTGATGTCGAGAACGCCTTCCTTTGTGAGTCGGGCGATCTCAGCAGCCGGCGGCGCCTCGAACGAATCGAGCTGGCCGGTCTCGAACATCGAAAGGACAGTCTTGATATCGTCGATGAGGTAGTAGGTAAGGTTGGTGACCTTCACCTTGCCCACGTTCCAGAAGTGGAGGTTGGGAACGAGGTCTATCTTGGAGTTGTGCTCCCACTTCACGATCTTGAAGGGGCCGTTTCCGATGTAGGTCTCTGGCTTCAGGAACCAGCCAGTCGGGTTGGCCTCTACCACCTTGCGGTTCACAGGCATAAGGGTTGGGAACGCACAAAGCTGTAGGAAATATGTGCAGGGATTCTCAAGAGTGACCTTAAGGGTGTAGGCGTCGATCGCCTTCACGCCGACTTGCGCAGCGTCCTTGATCTTACCCTCGTTGTAAGCTCTGCCGTTCTTGACATACCAGAGCTGGGTGGCGTACTCGGCAGCGGTCTTCGGATCGAGTGCGCGCTTCCACGACCACTCGAAATCGTTGGCAGTGACCGGCGTGCCGTTGGACCAGTTGGACTTCCTGAGCTTGAACGTGTACACCAGGCCGTCCTTGCTGATAGTCCAGCTCTCAGCTATGGCAGGCCGCGGCACGTTCTTGTCGTCAAGCCTGGTGAGGCCCTCGAAGCATGACAGCTCCACCACTGCCTCAGGAATGCCGGTTGACATCGCTGGATCGAGCGTCTCCGGCTCAGTGCCTACGTTGTAGCTCGCTACCTGCTTGTTGGCTAGCCTTTCCGGCGCGGCGAAGCCCACGGAGGTTAGCGCCATCACAGCGACGAGGCACGCAAGCAGTACTAGTGACTTTCGCATCCATGAATACCCCCTTTTTTCTTTAGGAGCCGGCACACTGCCTGAGCGCAGGGAGTGGCTCTTGCTGTAGCGGTCGGTCAGACGCCAAATCGGTGCGACGCCCGCCAAGGCTCCTATAGCACAGCAATTAGTCATGTATTCGATTCCGTCCCGCCATTTCCTCCTGCTTCACACTGTCAGTACCCACAAATCTAATGGGAAAGACTAGCTACACGGCCTTAGCTGAGTCAGCCTTACACAGCTGGGAGGTTCATGTTTGGATGGATAGATTACGGTATTCCCTCACTCAGATGCTCAATCCTGCTCTGCTCATCGCCGCCGGAAGCGGAGTCGCCATGGCATTCCAGGGCACTGTTAACGCGGCCGCCGCCAAGGTTGTCGGGCTTGCCGAGATCACGTTCGTTGTCCTGGCGTCAGGCGCGGCAGCAGCGGGCGTAGGCATGGCCTTTGGATTGGGCCACAGCGGGCTCTTGGGGCGCATTCCGGGAGAAGGAGGGCTCGGCCTTGCGCAGATCATTCGCGTTCCATGGTGGGCACTTCTTGGCGGCCCTGTAAGCCCCCTTATCACAGTCGCAGTGGCATATGGCATCCAATCCGCGGGTGCAGTGAACGCCACCACAGCGATCATCGTGGGGCAGATCGGAATGGCTGGCATAATCGATCATATGGGTTGGCTCGGGGCGGAACGCGCAGCATTCACGCCGTTCAAGCTCGTGGGTTTGGTTCTCGTGGCAGTAGGGGCGTACATCCTGCTGAATTGAGGAGTCCGATCCTGGGACGGGCTCCGATCTGCGATACGACAGCAGCTCCTAAGCGATTGCCGGCGGCCAGGCTCTCCGCGAGTCCGGCCCCGCTCGAGCACGCTAGTACGAATCCTGCATCGAACGCGTCCCCGGCGCCAGTAGTGTCTACAGCCACGGCTGGTTCAGCGGCAAGACGCACAAAGCAGGGCGTGCGTCCATCGCCCTCGCTCAAAGTCCTTGCCGGAATCGCGTCATCACTCGCTTCCAGCAGGTGATGCCCATCCACGCTGGTCCCTATTCGTGACATCCCAAGACACCCGTCGGCCCCGAGTTTCAGCGCCACCACTGGGAAGTGCTTCAGAAGAGCCGATGCGATCCGCTCAGGGTCAGCAAGTCCGGTCATGGCCATCCCCTCGTCCAGGTTAGGCAGGATGACGCTGGCGCCTCTGCACAACTTGAGCATCGCCGCAGGACTGATGCGCCTGATGAAGGAGTATGCCGCAGGATCCACCGATACTGGGACACTCGCGTCGACAGCAAGCTCGATGCATCGTCGCGCGGCCCTGGCCGGGCCATCCTCAAAAAACGCATATCCGGACACGTGCACCCATTCCGCCGTGGCGATCAGTGAGGCCGAGACGTCCTCAGGGACAAGCCGTGTATTCGCACGCCTGTCGCACACCATGTCACGCTCACCATTCGCAGCCGTCAGCACGCCCACTCTGCCTGTTCCGCATTGGGGATCGAACACCAGATGCGGTTCCACCCCCTCTGCCTCGAACTCCGCCGCCATCGCACGCCCTACGAAATCCGCGCCCACACGCCCGATCAGAGCGGACCTCCGTCCGTGTCTCCCAATCCACACCGCGAAATTCGCGGCCGAGCCTCCTCCGGAAAGCTCTACAGTGCCCACTGTGTCAGTGCGCGGGTTGCGCGAATCGGGAAGCCGGAAGTAAACGTCAACCATCACATCGCCTAGGCTCACGATCAACTGGATCCCCCCTGATCTACATGGCCGTTCCCATTGCTGAATCCTTCCACAAGGCCATCCGCGATCCTCCGCGGAGGATTTGGGCAGCTGTCGCAGAACCTATCCGGCGGAGGTGGTTGCTCTTGACAGGTCCCGCAGTGTTTGAATCCCTCAGAAGCATTGCCAGTCCTGGGCTTGATCGGACAATGAAAGCAATCACAGACCTGGGCTCGTCCAGCTTCTACATGCTTGTTGTGCCCGTAATCTACTGGTGCGTGAACAAGTCGCTTGGGTTCGGACTCGGGATAGTGACCTCCATATCATCCTACATCAATGTAGGCCTCAAGTGCGTGTTCAAGGTCCCTCGCCCGTACGTAGCCTACCCGCGCCTCGGCGCTCCGGCATTCCTCACCGACACAGGAACAGGATGGTCTTTCCCAAGCGGCCACGCGCAGGGCCTGTCTACCTTCTGGACGTACATCGCCCGACGCGTACGACGAACCTGGGCAACAGTTGCCGGGATCGCCATCGTTGTCGCAGTAGCCTTCACCCGCGTGTATGCGACATGCCACTATCCAGAGGACGTCGTAGTCGGAGCGGCACTGGGTCTGATCATCGCATGGGCGTACGTCGCCTCAGAAGGGCACTTTGCACGAACCGGGAACCCCGTTTCGATCCAGGGCAGGCTTGCGGCGTCGATCGCAGCGCCGATCGTGGTTTTCGCACTTTCCTCCATCGACCCAACCCTGGCTCGGGGATCATCGGAACTCCTAGGCTTCTTGCTTGGGTTGGGAGTTGGACATGTGATTGAGGATGCGTATGTCAAGTATGATGTTCGAGCGGGCCTGCCTGTACAGGCAGCCAAGGTCGTACTCGGCCTTGGAGCGCTCCTTGGAATACGATACGGCCTCAAGGCGATCTTTCCGCCGCACGCGTTCTGGAACATGCTGCGCTACGCGATCATGGCTCTGTGGGGAGCGCTCGGCGCTCCGATGGCATTCAAGGCCCTGTTCCGGACGCACGCTTGATCGCCCTCGATAGCTCCGCGTAAGTCATTGAACCCACACGGAGGTCGGAAACGATGCCATCCCTATCGATCACGAATGTAGTGGGGACCGCCGTCACCTCGTACAGATCAGTGATCCTCCCGGACGGGTCCGCCGCCACAGGCATGGTGTGAAGCGAATGTGAAGCGATGAACGAGCATACGACATCATCGCGCTCGAATGCCGCCACTCCCAGCGCCAGGCAGCTTCCTGAGCCTTGCGTCTCCATGGCCAGTTGCTCCACGGCCAGCTGTTCCATGGCCGATAGCTGAGCGAGGCTGGCGCCCGACTTCGTCTGAAAGAACGTGAGCACGATCACCTTGCCCGCAAGGCCCCGAAGAGACATCCTTGCGCCGCTCGCAAGGACCCACTCAAAATCCGGCGCCCGATAGCCTGGAGACGGCGATGCCTGTATCTGCCCATTCTCCGTGTATTTACCAGGTTTCTGCTTGGCCCATTTGCTTGGAAAGCCGAACCCAAGAGCACCCATCGTGGCGCCAAGGAGTAAGCCGACTATGGCTATCCTGGCAATAGGCTTGAGCCTGATTTTCACCACATGAAGACCCCCGTTCGCATGTTTACGAGCGGGGGTCGGCGGATTATTCCCCATAGCCTGCGGCACTGGCCGATGATTCAGCCCTCCTGCCCCTATAGCACCTTGCTCAGGAATGCCTTCGTCCTCGGGTTCTTGGGGTTCTTGAGAATCTCGGATGGGGGCCCTTCCTCTGCGATCAGCCCTTCGTCCATGAGCAGCACCCTGTCGCCAACCTCGCGGGCGAAGCCCATCTCGTGAGTGACGACGACCATCGTCATGCCCTCTTCGGCGAGGCTCTTCATGACATCAAGCACTTCCCCGATCATCTCAGGATCGAGCGCCGAAGTGGGCTCGTCGAACAGCATTGCCTTGGGCTTCATGGCAAGAGCCCGCGCAATCGCTACTCTCTGTTGCTGTCCGCCTGATAACTGGTTGGGATACTCGTTCTCTTTCTCTCCGATCCCCACCTTCTTCAGGAGCGCTCTGGCGGTTTCCCTGGCCTCTTCAAGAGAGACGCGCCTTACCCTAATTGGCGCCAGGGTGATGTTGTCCATGACCGTGAGATGCGGAAAGAGGTTGAACCTCTGGAACACCATTCCCATCTCGCGCCTGACCCTGTTCACGTCGATGCCCGGAGCAGTGATCAGCTCGTCGCCGAAATAAATCTCGCCCTGCGTTGGTTTCTCCAAGAGGTTCAGGCATCTCAGAAAAGTGCTCTTCCCGGATCCAGATGGACCGATGACCACAACCACTTCATGAAGGTCGATGTCCACATCGATTCCCCTGAGAACCTGGTTGCTCCCGAACGACTTCTTCAGTCCCACAGTCCTAATCAACGGTCTTCAACTTCCTCTCGGACCAGTTCACCAGCTTGGAAATGAAGAGGGTCATCACAAGGTAGATCAGAGCAATCACAGAGTACACCTCAAACGGCCTGAAGGTCCTGGTGATCACGACCTGCCCCTTCCGCAGAAGCTCCTCAAGGGCAATCACCGACACCAGTGATGAATCCTTGAGGAGTGCAATGAACTCATTGCCTAGCGGCGGGATGATCCTCCTGAATGCCTGCGGAAAGATGATGTACCGCATGGACTGCGCGGATGTGAGGCCGAGGGATCTTGCCGCCTCTGTCTGCCCTCTGTCGATCGACTGGATTCCTGCTCTCACGATCTCCGCAACATACGCCCCGCTGTTGATCGACATGGCTGCCACAGCAGCGATAAACGGCTGGACAGGCCGACGGATGATCGAGGGAAGGCCGAAATACACGAGAAAGAGCTGAACCAGAAGAGGCGTCCCACGGATGAAATCCACGTACACGCCCGATATGATGCGCGCCGCAGGCTTCGCGCCCACTCTGGCAATTCCAGCGAATGATCCGATTACGAGTCCGATTCCCACCGCCAGCACTGCAAGTTCGACTGTCAGGCGAGCCCCGGTGAGCAGCGCTGGCATCACCCCCGGGATAATCGAGAAATCAAGCCCCACCCGTATTCCTCCATCCTAGAGACATGGCCGTCGGACGTCGAATAGGACGTGCGAGACGGCGAAGGGCCGTGCACCGAAGCACCCAGTCGCCACGGGGCGCTGGGCACTCGCACGGCCCGCTCAATAGCCAGATCAGTCGCTCTGTTAGTTCTCGGCGAACCACGCCGCGTAGATCTCCTCATACTTGCCTGATGCCTTAACAGAAGCCAATCCCTTGTTGATCTTCTTGAGCAGATCCGCGTTGTTCTTTCTGATGGCGATTCCGTAGTACTCCATCGTGAATGGAGCGCCGTACTTTATGTCCTTGTACTGCTTGGCAATCTCCGCCGCAACAGCGAGGTCGATGATACACGCTGCTGATGCGCCATTTCTGACTTCCTGGATGGCATCGGGAGCAAGGTTGAATCGTTTCACGATCGCGCCCTTGATTCCGGTCGCCACGATATCTCCAGTGGTGCCGATCTGCACAGACACCTTCTTGCCAGGCAGGTCGTCGACGGTCTTGATGGCGGCATCTTTCGCGAGTGTGACTATCACCTGGCCTGCAGTGAAATATGGATCGGAGAAGCTCACTGCCTTCAGGCGCTCGTCGGTGATGGTCATTGCAGAGACTATGCAATCAAAGTTGCCAGTGAGCAGACCCGGGATCAGTCCATCCCACGCAGTATTCACAATCTGCACATCCATATCGGCGGCAGCGCCGATGGCGCGGATCAGGTCGAGATCGAAACCTGTGTATGCGCCGGACTTCTCATCCTGGAACTCAAAAGGCGGGAAATCCGCGCTAGTGCCGACTTTGAGCACTGGTTTCGCCGCGCCCAGGGCCGGCATTGCCAGGCCGCCCAGTAGAAGAGCAACGGCTACAAAGAGGGATGCCGCACTGATAAGTCTTTTCATCTCGTTGAACGCCTCCTGAATACCATTTACACTGGTTATTGCATGATTATACGCCCAAGCAGCAGTACTGTCAACCGTATGCAGTGGCGCCGCGGCGCCTGCAATGAGCCTGTAACGCCCACACGCTGCAGCGCAAATACTGATAGATCGCAGGATCGCCAGGTTCCAGATCCGGGCAGTGCGCCATTGTTCAGTTATGACCTGCTCAACATTATCCTGATCCGCCTCTCCACCCCCTCTGGCAACGGCTTGAGCGCGACTTTCCATGTTCTATCGTCTGGCCCATTGTTCAGTTCGATCGACACATGTCCCCTTCGGCCTGCCGTCCCGATACGATTCCCGCCGGGCGCATTCCGCCGCTGTTGCAGCCCTTGCCCCACGCCGGCGTCAGCGCCGGACCCAGTCGGCCTGCCGTCATCGCCGCCAGCGAGGCCAGCTCCGGCACTCGAACCATCTGAGCTGCCTTGCAGGTCCCTACGACGAGGCGGACCTGTTGGAATGTATGGATCCCTCTCGAGCAGGTCATGAAGGATCAGAAGGGATGTTTCCTTGTCGGGTATCCGGCCCCGGGGAGTAGTATCCGGATCATCCTGTGCATATGGGGGTATGGGAGACCCGACACAGGATGGACAGCCATCAGTGCACGGGCAATTCTCTATCAGATTCAGGCAGGCCTCCATGACTTCCTCGATCATCTCGTATGATTTCTGGGCGAACCCCACCCCGCCCGGGCGCCTATCGTAGATGAACAACGTGGGAACTCCAGTGTTAGATGAGTCCACTGTGGTTCCGATATCCATCTGATCACACATGGCAAACAGAGGTATGACCGCTGAAGCCGCATTCCCGATGCCTATCAGCCCCTCCATAGGCACTCTGCCATACTCCTCGCAAAGCCCGGCAGTGCTGTCTGGAAGCGTCATCCAGGCGGCAGTGGTGCATAGTTCATGCGGAGGCAGGTTGATCTTCCCAAACCCTATACTGTCTCGCTCGTAGAACTTGATCTTGCGGAACATGAACGTAAGGCTCGTCACCGTGACATCGCCAAACTCGGCCTCGCTCTTCCGCCAGGCTTTGCGCTGCTCCTCCTCGTCTATTCGGACTCTAGTCTCCGTTACCGACTGAGTGAAATAGTCGACGTCCGCCTTATGTATATACGAGACCTTCTCTGTGAGGTTCAGCTCTGACACTAGGTATGTTTCACCCTCATGCATGTATACGGCCTCAGGGTGCACCTGCTCGAAGGCTGAGGGCTCGTCTATCGTACCGATGACGCGGTTCCCGCCTTCGGTTGAAGTGTCCACGATTGTGTAGGTGTTTTCGCCCATGTTCCTGAGCTTTACATCGTTCGCAGGGAAGCCCGCCGCAGTGAAGCGCCATCCTTTTCGGGTCCTTATTACGTCGCCCTTCTCCTCAAGCATGGTGATGAGTGTGCCTGCGTAATCCCCAAAACCCGGAAGCTCCGCAGCGGCCACTGGGATTTCTGCGGATGCAGCACGAAGGTGCCCCATGAGGATGTATGGATTAGAAGGATTGATGATCGCGTGCTCAGGGGAGCGCTCGAAGAAGTACTCCGGGTGCCTCATCAGATACTGGTCGATGGGAAGATCGTGGCCGATGAATACGGCCAGTGATTCCTCGCCCTTCCGCCCTGCACGCCCAGCCTGCTGCCAGGTGGAGGCTATGGTCCCCGGATAGCCCACGATGAGGCTCGCATCCAAGGTTCCGATGTCTATTCCGAGCTCAAGCGCGTTTGTGCTCACCACGCCCAGAAGCTCGCCCGAGAAGAGCTGCCGTTCGATCTCGCGCCTATCGCTTGGAAGGTAGCCAGCCCGGTAGGGCTTGATCTTTCGGGCAAGGGAAGGGGCGGTTCGCCTGAGGTTCTCTACCGTGTACCTGTATATCAGCTCCGCGACGACTCGCGCTCTAACGAAGGTGATCGTCGGAACTCCATCTGTCATCAGCTGCACCATGAGATGCTCTGCCTCATGGTTTGAGCTTCTGCGCTCCATCGTCCCTCCGAGCTTGGGAGGATTCCAGAAGACGAACTTCCTCGGGCCCCGGGGAGACCCATCGTCGTCCACCACAGCTACTGTTCGACCGCAGATCCTCTCTGCAAGCTCGCCGGGGTTAGCAATCGTGGCAGAGCAGCATATGAAGGTGGGCTTTGAGCCATAGTGCGCACACACCCGGTTCAACCGACGGATCACATTCGCCACATTCGAGCCAAACACACCCCGGTAGGCGTGGATCTCGTCGATGACCACATAGCGAAGACCGGCGAAGAACCTCCTCCAGTTCGGATGGGACGGCAGGATTCCCTGATGCAGCATGTCAGGGTTGGTGAGGATGATGTTCGCCTCTTCGCGGAGCTTCCTACGGGTGGAATCTGGAGTGTCGCCGTCGTACGTTCCGGACTTCACGGGCATGCTTGGCTCAAGATCCACAAATCTGGCCAAGCCCCGCTGCTGGTCCTGGGCAAGAGCCTTGGTAGGGAAGATGTACAACGCGGTGGCCTGGCTGGAGCTGATCAGGCTCTCTATCGCGGGGATATTGTAGCACATGGTTTTGCCGCTGGCAGTGGATGTGACGACCACAAGGTCGTGACCGGCCCTTGCCAGGGATACCGCCTCCGCCTGGTGGGTATAGAGGGTCGTAATGCCCATGCCTTCGAGCGCGGAAGCAAGCGCGGGGGGCGCCGGCGGGTCAAGCACACCGTAGCGTGCCGGACGGGCCGGTATCGTTTCAACGTATGCGATCTGATCCCGGTAATCCCTGCTAGCCACGAGGGAGTTTATGAATCTGGACGCGTCCAAGAGTCCGCCCCCTGTCTCATCCGTGGACTATTAGTATTCTCTCGAATGGGGGCGGACTCCTCTTGGGTTGTGCACTTCCCTTTGCCAGGCGGCTATCTCTTCGCAGGAACGTATATCTTTTGCCCCAGCCCGAGCTGATCGGCGGGGCCCATTCCGTTCGCCGATGCGATCTTGTCCAGTGGAACGCCATATCTTCTGGATATCCTGGCGAGTGTATCGCCCGGTCCGGCCACGTAGAAAGTCATGGCGTACGGGTCCAGTTTCATCGGAGTTATGGTCTCCGCAGCAGTCACCACTGGAACAGTCACTTCCCGGTACACCGCTACGTCGATCCTCACCGACCCGTCCACATCGAGCTTGGATTGGGAGGTCTTCTCTATAAACACAGCTTCGGTCATCGCTGTGATCTCCGCGCGATCCTTGTCGATCGTCCCAGGCACTTCCACTGAATCGGAGAACTCCACTGGAATGTCGATGGCGAAGGCGGTGGGGAACTGCCCCTCCTCATCCTCCTGCATATCGCCGAAAACGGTTCTGGCAGTAACGATTCCTCTCACTGAGACCTCTCCATCTAGAGTCTCCACCTCAGACAGAGCGATGTGGCTCACCGTCGATTTCACCTGTTCCACCCCTGTGAGAGAACGGCCTCCCATGAGAGCATGGACGGCAACAGAGTCCTGGAGATCGATATCGACCTTCCCCTCGCCCACCAGCTTCTCTGCATGAATCATGACTGTTTCGATATCGACTATCTCCTGGGTCTCTGAGATGATATCCGACACAACCGCCACTTGCCCGGTATCTACGAGCCTTGCATTCACGGCGAGAACCCCATCGATCTGGAATTCCCTGGGGGATATCGCCGCCGCGGTGAGCTTGGTTATCGATAGACTCACGCGCGCGCTCATGCCCTTCTTGGCCTCAGAAACATCGATAACCTTGTGGACTGGCAAGCGCTCGCGTCTGATGATGTTGAGCGCGGGCGCCCCTCGATCTGCCGCATATGCCAATTCCAGCCCTATCTCGGCCTCAATGGCAATTCGTCCGTCGGCCACCTGCACGCTCACAAGTTTCACATTTCCAGCTACGCCACACGGCGCCCCCATTCCGCTGGAGGGGGGGGCGCCCGCCGGAATCTCCATCTTGTCGACGCACTCGGCCTTCTCTGACAGGATGGCCACGGCGGTAACCACTGTGACCTCATTGAACTGGACGGCTATCTTGGATCCACCGGTTGCAGAAGCCGCAACTGCCACGTCCACCGCCTCATTCCTGGCGGCCTGCGCACAAACAGAGAGTGTGGCTGCGAGCGACAGACCTCGCGACCCTGAAGCCTCGGCCGTGTGCTCCGCGAGCACGACGTCTGCCCACGCGTCATCGCCCGGCCCCACCCCAGGCGAAACAACAACCGCCTCGAAACGCAGTTCATCGAAGGTCGCTGCATGGATCGACCCCGGCTCAGCCCCTGCAGCATATAGAAGTGTCGAGTGTATGTGCCCGGCTACCCTGATCTGCCCATCCGCGGGCTCAATCGACGTGATCACCGGAACCCCACGCGCCCAGAGGACGGCCTCCGCCCGGGCGTCCCACATATCGGGCAGGTCTTGGGGCAGTGCGACAGACCTCTGCATGCTGACCTCAGCCATACCCTGCCCTGAGACTCTCATGATCGAGAGTTTCCTGCGGTCGAGCTGAATTCCCACTTGCTCCTCCCCCCTGGCGATGGCGGATTGATCCGCCCTCCGCAAGAGTATATGCCCGGGGTCAGAGGATAATGAACTTGCGGGCTGTTTCGCAGAGGACTTGCTGAGGCGCGCCGCGCACGCCCCGAAGGGCCACTCCCAAGGTGTTCAACCTGTTGATGGCGTGCAGTTTCCTGCCGAGGCTCTCCGCATCTTCCTCCCAAACGCGATGAATGGCGCCTCTGGACCTATAGGTGATGTACGGGACGCCGGACTTCTCATCGCGGCCCTCGCGAAGCACATGCCTTCCTCGAAGGAGGCGGAGTTCCTCCCAGCTCATCACCTTGCCTCGCACGGAACGTCTGCTTCCAGTGCGATCCGCGACAGAGCCATCCTCACTCAGAACGGGGCGAAGCTCGATCATGGATATGAGTTTCCACCTATGCACAACCTTGCAGGCCCAAACGACCTCATCCCAGAAAGATGTGGGATCCATATGCTCGAGAAGTAGGAAATCGGCTATGGCGCCTAGAGCCTCAGTATCGTATCCGATTGCCCAACCCCGCCTTGCGCTCTCTCTAGTGACGGCTGGCGTCACTACTCCCAGGCCAAGACCAGAGGACCGACATTCCCGGGCTGCACAAGCTGCGAATCGCAAGTATCTGTCGGAATCCTGGTCTTCTATGTCGCCGATATCAAGGATCACCCCGGAGAATCCAGCCGCCGCCGCTCCGCGGGCGACTCCTTCGACAGTCCTGCGGTAACGTGAGGGCCTTCGTACGAGTTCCCGTGTGCCGTCGTTCGACTCTTCCGAACCGGCCAAAACAGCGAAGTATCCGCGAGGCACGAAACCTGATGGAGCATCACCGCTGACGCTGGGCTTTCGCGTATCCCGTGTTCCTGCTGGCGCCGGCATGGCGCCACTCCCCGCGGCAGCCGTCTCCTGCATGCACTCAACCGGCAGATCAAGCGTCACGTCTCCAGCTGCGGATATGCCAAAGGCTGGCTGCGCACAGAATGTCCAGCGCCCGCCCAAGGCTCTTCCATCGTGGAATGCCCCTGCAACCCGCTTGTGTACTACGAGCGGTTCTCCTGGGTGCACATCCTCTCGCTGCTTGCGTCTATTGCCGTCGCGCAGGGCCTCCACAGTCGTGTTGCAGGCTTGCGCCATAGCAGCAAGGGTGTCGCCTCTTCTCGCCACTGCTGTCATCCTGCAGGTCGGTATGGGAAGCCTGAGAAGGCGCCTTAGGTCAGGGCCGGGCATTCCATCTGCGGGAAGCCTATAGGCAGCTTGACACTGCCTTACAGCATCCCGCGCAAGAGGTCCGTACGCTCCATCGAGCGGCCCCGGGTCAAATCCTAGGCGTTCAAGGCCTTTCTGAATATCGAGCATGCTCATGTCTACACCACGAAAACGTGATTCCCGAATATCCATGGCAGGTACCGTCTGCAGACTCTATGCCTCACCTCAACCCGGTAGGCGCCGGGCCGACTGAGCTTCGCCTCGAGTGTCTTGCCATATTGCTCAACCACGGCGACGCCGTTGTGAACCAGTCTGATCAGGCCTGCACGCGGCGACGACACATTGAGTGTCCCCACTTCAGCCGCTGGTATCGTGCCGCCCATCTCAATGACATTGTCGTCGCTTCCCACTACCTGACAGCGAAACCCGGAGGCATCGTCCACCTTGTCGGCCCCCACAAAACACCGGCCAGACCTTAGTGCAGAGTACACCAGGGCCGAATCGTGGGAGAGCGAACCGGTGAATGGCTCCGGAGTGAGGATGTATGTGCTCACCGTGTGGAAAGAATCCCGATACATCGACATTATCCCGTGGGCATCCACTCCGCCTATCCCTGCGATGTGCCTGCGGTAACTAGCTGCGAAGTAATCCCACGTTGCAAGCACACTGTCTACCGGCCCTCCATGTGCGAAAACTGGAAAGAGGACAAACACAATCAGCTGAAGCACGTTCTTGGCCCTACCGGTTACATCGTACGTATGGTTCCATATCTCGATGCCATCGAATGGTCCTGCGTCCCAATCGGTCCACGGGTACTCCATGAACTCAGCCTTGATCATGGCGCCGCCGGTAGGATGAGCGATGAACCCGATTCCACCCTGCCTTTTCACTGCTTCCACATTCGCTGAGGGTGACGCAGATGCCGAGATCTCCTTCGAGATATCCAGGGCCAGGTAGTGATCTGCGTTGGTGTCAGGCGTTATCTCCTCCCCAACTAGGAGGAGGCATCTCCCATGCCATCCCTCAAGCCCCTCTTCCTTGGCTCGCAGGGTATTGTGGTCGGTCAGCACCACGAAATCGGCCTGCGCGTAATTGGCCTCCTCCATGATCTTCTCCACGGGAGCAAGCCCATCAGAGAAGGTGCTGTGAACGTGGAATACACCTCGGTACTCATGCATCCCCGCCATCGCCCTTCCGCTTGCGATTTCGGCCGCGCCTTATGTATATTCCGATGGGATTATTGGCGTGATACGTCAGTTGCACGTTGCCACGAATGCCTCTAGAGATGGGCACGCATGTGCGCGCTCAGGGACGCACACAGAGAAGAACCCCCTCCGCCTGCAACGGAAGGGGTTCACAAGTCTGCATCTGCACTAACTCGGAGCAAGCCAGGGAGGTTATCTACTGCAACCATATGCCCGACGGCGATCAGGATCCCATGCACCCGATCCTCGTTTCAGCGCCCATTTCGTCGATACTTACCTCAACCGTTGAAGTGAGAACATCCGCATAGCTGTAGGATACGCGCTTCACAGTATGGGGGTTCTCATTTATGCGCACCACGAAGACCTTGGGATACGTCTGCTCCAAAACACCCTCGGCCTCCAGGATCTTCTTACGGCCCTGATTGGCCTTCAGCTTCACGGTTTTGCCTACGAAGGAATCAAGATCCCCTTTGATCTTCTCGAGGATGTTGTCGACCGCCAACGCCTTCACCTTCCTTCCCAGCCTCATCTTTTGTAATGATATCACGATGAGGAAGCAAAGTCAAGTGAGGCCGATTATTATACCAAAGCCCTCTGACGCCTGTCAAGGCCTCAGCGCGGCTTTTGTGTTAAGTGTTGCGCGTCTATGATGATGTCGCCCCGCGACGCGTCTGCAACATTGTCGCCTGAGAGCTTCACAAGCACCGCATGCGCACTATCCCTCGACCCCCGCGCCGAACACACCTACAGCTGTCCTTGGCAAGCTGATTCTCATCTTCCCTCGAGTCTGCAAACCGCCTACACCAGGCCGTTTGGTTATTGTGCTTTCGATGGCCTCGTCCACTCTGACGATTTCCTCGATAGGGGTATTCACGACCTTCTCTGCCAGGAGAACCGGATCCAGGCAATGGATCAGGACACGATCTGGAGAGCTTGCATAGTTCGCACCTGCCTCGATAAGCGCCTCGTAATAGGACTGGCAGGCCCCTGCGATGATCACCAGGCCATCCTTATCCATTTCGTACTGCCGAGCGTGACGCACCGCCCCAACGTAGAACCCCGAATTCCAGTAGCTATCGATAGACGTCCGTTCCGCGCCCTTCTTCTTCAGAGCATCATGGCCAGTGAGCACGAGGACGTCTGGCGTGTGTTCGCGGAGAAGATCACTTATCGCCTTAGGCTGCTCTTCCGCGGCCACATGCTTGCCCACTACGGGCACGCCCAGCTCCTTGTAGAATTTCATGCAGTCCCGTAGGTAATCGGCATCCCCATCGAGGTGAAGCACCTTGCCCGGCACGTCAAAAAGGTCGTCGGCTATGCTCACGCCCCTAGTTCGGCGGCGATCTCTCCTGTGTCGCACCTGCTCCTCGGCTATGCGCCTAACACGCACACTCCTCAGATGCTCTGCCGATTCCCGCAAGGCCCGCCGCTTCTGCTCAACTAAGGCGCGCTCATCTGCAAGAACAAGATCGGAGACTGGAGCATCAGCAAGCAATCTCGCACTTATCCCCTTCAAAGTGGCGGTGGCATCAGACTGCCCATAGCAGTCCACTTTCACTACCCGAAAGAGCAGATCCTGCCCATATGACCTGCGGGAAACGACATCTCCCTCGTGAATACGGTCGCAATTCGCCAAATGCCTTCCCCCCTTCCTGGGGAAGAGGCTGAGCTCGCGAGCTCCGCGGTTGTCTGCGGCGGACTCTGCCGTGGGAAATTGCCTACCGGCAGAATCACGCCGCGTGTCCGGCGGGTAGGCTAGTCCAACCGCACAGGCTATAGCCCAGCCAACTTCGGTTCCCGTTTCAGGATATGTGGAGAAAGCAAAGCAAGGACCATGCCACCGCGCACGCCGGGCTGCTTGAAGCAGACGGCAGCCTGCTAGGATAGGGATTACGTGTGAGCAAACGTGAAGCAAGCATATGTGAGACAAGCATGCGGGTCTACTTAGTGTGCTTATCCGCCACCTTCGATGCGCCGTAGGAATCCGGCTTGATGCGGGCAGCAAAGCCCGTGCCGGTTATCATGCCAACGATGTCCCGGATAAGCTCCTTGGTCTTCCCGTTCTCCCCAACATCGAGATGGATCTCGACGTTGAGATCTGCGTGACCATTCTCCGCGAGGCACGACGCGACCTGGCTAGCCAGTTCCAGGCTTTTCGAGGCCTCGTAGAAGATGCGCTGGCGGAGGCTCCTCCCCACCCGCTCATACTCGCGGCTGTAGTAGTAGCGCGCTCCCCTTCCAACGCGATGGATCACTATGGCGCTGACGAAGCAGGTCTCCTCCCCCACCTGCGAATCGGTGCCGATAATGAGCTTGTAGACGGCGTCCGGCTCGTCCTGCACGAACCGTATGATATCGGCGAATGCCTCCTCAAAACTGAGGCGCCCTTTGCTCGGGCTTGTGAAATGCACCATTATCCATCACTCGCTTTGCAGACTCCGCGGGCCCGCGCTATTGCCGCAAACTCCTCGAGGGAGAGCGTCTCGGCTCGCCGCCGTCCGTCGATGCCTGCCTGCGAAAGCACGTCATCGACGGCGCGCGAGTCTCCTCCGAAAAGCGACGAACCCAAAAGGGAGTTTCTTAGCGTCTTGCGTCTGAGCCGGAAACCCGCACCCACCATGGCAACAAGCTGACTTGGGTCCGCCTCCACCGGTGGAGTCGACCAGACATCCATTCTCACCACAGCGGACTGAACCGCCGGAGGCGGATCGAACGCGGCGGGTTCAACGGTGAACAGAATCCTGGGCGCAGTTGCGTACTGAGCCCGGACTGATAGGGGTCCGTAAGCGCTAGTTCCAGGAGCAGCCACAAGTTTCTGAGCCACTTCAAGCTGGACCATGAGCACGAAGCTTGAGAAGATCGGCGCCTCGGCGAAGAGCCTGTGGAGGATTGGCGTGGTTATGCAGTAGGGGAGGTTTGACACTGCAAGAACCCGGGAGTAGGTCTTCACGCCTGAGCAGCACTCACGAACCAGCCGTCCAAGATCGCACTCAAGGATGTCCGCATGGACTACTTGGACATGCGACGAACCGGCGAACACTCTCTCCAGACTGCCCGCAAGCTCCGGGTCAACCTCGATCGCAATCAACCCGCCTGCCCGCTCGGCGAGGGGGCGAGTCAACATCCCCCTGCCTGGCCCGATCTCCACCACTAAGTCTCCACTATCCACTCCGGCCGACCTAATGATCTCGTCCCGAACGCTCAGATCTACAAGGAAATTCTGACCGAGTTTGCTCATGACCATATTGTATCACAATTGACTCGGCCCATCGCATCCTGAGGAAGGCGCCGTGACATTCGGCATAGGAGCACGGCTGATGCAGTCGTGTGGAGTGAAAACAGGTGGAAATGGAGGCAGATAAACAGAACGGCCGGCTCCGGGGGGGCCGGCCATGCAGGCGTGGCGAGTTGCCAGCGCTAATCCTCGACGATGTACACCTTCACCCTGCGCCGCCCAAAGGCCAGGGCCTCCTGAAGAGTCTCAAAAAACAGATCGATCCGGTTTCCCTTGATTGCTCCCCCAACGTCGGCTGCGAGAGCAGGGCCATAGCCTTCCACGTAAAGACGTGTTCTCAGGGGTATCACCCTTGGGTCAACAGCAACTATCCCTGGGCGAACCTTCATGCCGATGGCGGTGTAGCCGTCAGCCGACTTCCCGCAGGAACGCTCCGATGGCTCATACCCGGTGGCCACCATGTTGAGCACTTTCCGATAGGTGTAGCTGCCACGAGAGGTCACCAAAACACGCGCTGGCGCCCTGGCGCCAACGGCCATTACCGTCGGCTCCGGGCGTTCCAGGACCCGCTGGGACACTACTGACTCACTCAACACTCCGGCCTGTCCAACCTTCAGAAGGAGAGTCTGCTCCATAACGCCGTCTCGCCCGTTACGGACGATTCTCGTCATGCCTCGATCGAGTTTTGGATCGGAAATCCGCTGCGTGCTTCTGGGGATCAGGACTGTTCGTTTCACGAAATCGTCAGTGACCCAGCCAACACCCAAGGGCATGGCCTTGGAAAGCTTGCCTGGAGTGGCTGCGCCAGATGCCTGCAGGACCTTCTCCACATACTTTCTATCCGGATAGAAGGCGACCGTTCGGCCAGGTTCATTGGCAGCGCTCAGATCAACGCCTGCCTTCAGCCCCGATACCGCTGCTATCAGGACCAAGACGAGCAGACCCAAACTGCGCTGCCTGCGTGAAAGCCTCGCGGGTAGCACATGGAATCCTCCCATCTGAGTGTATATCGAATGCCCATCAGTGGAACCGATGAGCCAGCAAATCCTGATCCTGGGCGTCATTGTCACCTATACTATACGCCTGCACCTGAGTTGTCAAACGCGCCCCGTCCTCTAGCCCATGGCCCGATCAGCCTTCCATATCTAAGTAATCACCCATCAGCCCACAGAATATTCATTGCGGCCTGCTTGGTGAATGGCCCGGTTCATTCAAGCAGGGGAGCGGGCACGCGCCCGCTCCCCTGCTTGAATGAACCGTTCGTTCTCCTCGTTCGTTTCTTGATCATCCGGAGTCTATGAGCGTGGCTTTGGGAACCCTTTCCACACTATGACTCTGGACTTCGGCTGGGAATCCGCCGTGGACGCCTGCGGCCTTTCAAGATCCCCCTGGTCTGCAGCAGTACTTGCCTGAGGCGACATATGATCCTCGTTTGACTCGAGAGCCTCATCTGCCTCTGTGGCCGGAACCACGGGCCTCTCCGCAGGAGCCGCCGCGTTCGAAAGCCCAGCTGGAACCCATCCCGCCCCAGGCTCGACAGCGGCTATGCGCTCACCTTCACGGGCGCCCACATCTTCCCTGAGAATGGCAGGCTCGCCGGTTTCGTAGTTCATCCCAGCCGTTCCGACAGCCCACACATCCCCCGTACCCGCGACAGTTCCGAAGTCGGGCTGGAACCGATCGGGCCCCAGCTGCCCGGGCTCGATCCCCCTCCTACGGACGAGATAGGCTTGCGCATCCATCTCCTGCGGCCGTTTGGGATGCTCATCACGGCCCGTGTCGCCAGTGAAAACCACCTGCCGCATCACCCCCCAGCGTCCCAAATCTGGTCATGGGGCCGACCCACAACAACTATATTCGGGTGGGGGTTGTCACTTGCCTATATCCCCGCGCTCACTTACCCTTGGATTGCCACGCGTGAAGCGCCAGGGCCACGGCGATGACACCATAGGCCAGGAAGCTCCGAAAGTACTCGCCTACTTGCGGCGCACCTAACAGACGCTGGCCTGCCAGGGGCGATACGACGAACAGGGTGTGGAATAGAAGAACACCGATAATGGCATTCCATATCGTGGCCCGCCTTACCGTCGCTCCCCCAACCAGCAGGGCCGCGATGGAGAACATTCCCACCTGCTCATGGCTGTTAAAAGAGTTCATACTACCCATGTTCTGCAGGAAGATCAGTTGGCCCCAGGCGGCCAACACGGTGGAGATCACAAGTGCGATCACCCTCGTGCGGTCCACGTTGATTCCTGCCACTTCCGCAATGTGCATGTCCTGTCCGACTGCACGCATCTGTTGCCCCAGTTTCGTTCGAGTGAGGAAGGCCAACACGCCACAGATGGCCATCACAGCAAGCAGTGTAGCCACGGGTATGCGCCATGGGCCAATGGGCGCCGGGCCCAGATCGGCCATGATGAGACCCTTCCATATTGGGTCGAACGCTCGGTCCAAGGAGTTGGAGATAGCAATCAGGTCCACCGTGTTTCGAAGGCCTACCCCAGAAGTGAGCATGAGAACCGTATCTTTCATCGGTATCAGCGTTCCGAGGAGGACCAAGAACACAAGCTGGTAAAGGCCGTTTGCAAAGAAGCCCATGATCATGCTAGTAACCATCTCTCGGCCCTTGGCCCGGTTAAGAACCTGCGCAGTCAGCCACCCGAAAAGCACCGCGAACGGCACTGAGACCAGCGCCGCAAGCAGGAAGCCGCTGATCCCGCCGATTCTGTAGTGAGTGACTATGACTAGCGCTGTCTGGCCTGCCATCGCGCCTATGACAATCCCGAAGTTGAGCCCAAGCCCCGCCATGACAGGGATGAGGAGGGACAGCACAAGGAATGTGTTCCTCCCGAGCCTCGTGATGATCTCGTTGATAAGGTAGTTGATATCCAACTTGGCTGCGATTACCAGGATGATCGACACCACCAAGAAGAAGATGGGCACCGACCACTCCTTCAGTATGCTCGCCCCGGCCTTGCGCTTGGCGGCCGCCGGCTTGTTCACGTTAGTGACAGCATTACTCGTCATGCCGGCTACCTCCTTTCAGTCCGGGTTAGGGCATATAGGATCATGCCATTGCTTATGATCATCCGAGCGATCTCACTGATATCCGCCCCTGGCATCGCGCTCTGCGTCACCGGAAGCGCGATGGTGAGCAGTGTGTGGAAAAGGATTGTGCCTATCACCACATGGCCCACTGTCGCATTTCGGAGCGTGGCGCCGCCAATCAGGATGGAGGCGACTGCAGGGAACGCAGCGTACAGCGGCGCAGTGTAAAGCTGCAGGAAACCGTAACTCTGCGCGTACACCAGTATTCCCACTGCCGCCAGCACAGTGGAAAGCACTATTCCAGTTGTGCGCATCGCACGGACGTTGATTCCGGATGACGTGGCGAACATGGGATTGGCGCCTGCCGTCCGCATTGCCAGCCCGCCGCGGGACTTGAAGAACAGGCTAGTCAGCACACAGAACGCCGCGAAGAATAGCAGCAGCCCGGTGGGAATGGTGATTCCTAGCACCCTGAATGCAAGGAAGTTGTTGAGCACCTTCGCGAACATGTTGCTGAGCGAAAGGGTGTACCTAAGCCCTTTCCCGCCGATTGCAAAGATCAGAGCGGGGTTTCGATACGGCGCAAGCAACCAGAACACGCACATCAGCGAAACGATGGAGAACCCGGCGTAGGTGCCCACCATCATCTCCTCGCCTCTGACCCGCTCCAGCAGCATCGCATAGAGGTAACCAGCCAGTATGGCGATTGGCACAGATATGAGAATTGCCACGAGGAATCCTGAGAACCCCCGAAGCCCCGCGTTCATGCTTGTGACGCCGCCGATTAGGCCTGCTATGACCCCTACCGGAAGCCCGAAGTTGAGGCCGACGCCGCACGACAGGGTCGGGAGCATCGCAAGCACTAGCAGCCCGTTCATGCCGATTCGAACCAGAGAGTCGCTGATGAGAATCGTGAGATCCATCTTCATCACCACGGCTACGCCGAACAGGAACAGAAGGAAGAGGGCTATGATGAGGCGCGGCAATCCGAACCCGCTGTACAGCCCAGCCAGAGCAGATAACCCCTTAGGCTGCACTTCTGTTGCAGTGGCATTCTTTCCAGCCATCCTAGCTTACCTCCTTCCGGGAAACGCCGCGGCCCGCCATCATCAGACCGAAATCCACATCCGATGCATCAGGCGGCAATATGCCTGCTATCTGCCCTCGGTATACGATGGCGATCCGGTCGCATATCTTCCTGAGCTCTGCAAGCTCAGATGATGTCATCACGATGGTCATGCCATGATTCCTGTTGAACTTGACCAGAAGATCCAGGACGAGCTGCTTGGCCCCGACGTCGATCCCACGGGTCGGTTCCGACACAAACATCACTTCGGGTTCCATGGTGAAAGCACTGGCAAGGCACACCTTCTGCTGATTCCCGCCGGAGAGCCGCCTTACAAGTTGCTCTGGACCAGTGCACCTGAGATCGAGCTCCTTGATGATCTTCAGGGCATGCTCCCTAATCCGCGCCTCGTCGCTCATGCGGAGAGACTGGATCGGGCCAGGGCGCAGATACTTGCCCTGTGACTGCATGGCTGTGAGAACGATGTTCATCTGAATCGTCTCGTCTAGGAGAAGCCCAACGCCTCGCCTATCTTCCGACACGAACGCCATGCCGGAGAGAAGCGCACGCCTCGGGTCATTCAGCGGGATCTCTACTCCATCCTTCCACACGTGGCCATTTGATGGGTAGAGGCCGATCACTCCATTGGCGATCCCCACCTTGCCGTGACCGGCAAGCCCTCCGATTCCGAGTATCTCGCCTCGACGGACCTCAAGATTCAGACCAGTGACGCGCTCGCCAGGCATGTCCACTGTGAGATCCTGAATCCTGAGAATGGGATCTCCCTCCGAAGGATCCGCCTTCCTAGATGGAAGCTTGCCTCTTTGGATCTTCCTGCCCACCATCAGTTCGGCGATTCGCTCCAACTTCGCCTCGGACTTGGCCATTCTGGCCACAACCTCTCCATCGCGGAGGATGGTTATGTTGTCGGCCACCTCCATTACCTCATCCAGACGGTGAGTGATGAACAGAATCGCTATTCCGTCGGCGGACAGCCTGCGCATCGCCTCTAGGAGTTTGGATGCCTCACTCTCAGTGAGGACGGCAGTGGGTTCGTCAAACACCAAGAGCCGCACGCTCTTCTTGTCGATCTCCCGTGCGATCTCCACAAACTGCATGTGCCCAACTGGCAGGCCTGCTACAAGGGCAGTCTCGTCAATGGAGAGCGAAAGCCTTTCCAACGCAGCGCGGGAGTCGCGGCGCATCGCAGGCTCATTCATGGTCTCCATCTTAGGCCCGAGCACTCTCGATACGATGTTTGGCTTCGTTATCTCCCTGTTGAGCTTGATGTTCTCCGTAATGGTGAACCCCGGGATCAGCATGAACTCCTGATGGACCATGCCTATGCCCAATTCCATGGCCTTGCGGGGCGAGTTGATATCTACACCCTGCCCATCGATTGCCACCTGGCCGTCGAATCCGCCTGTGTCGAATATCACCTGCATCCCAAAGAGGATGTTCATGAGAGTCGTCTTGCCAGCTCCGTTCTCGCCTACAAGCGCATGGATCTCCCCTGGCTTGACTGAGAGGCTGACACCCTTCAAAACGCTGGTCCCGAAGAAGCTCTTGCTTATGTCCCGAAGCTCCAAGACATTCCCATCAGACATTTCAAGGCTCCTCTCGGTAAGATGAAAAGGACACTACAGAAGAATACTACAGGAGGAGCGCCGGGCTTCGCCCGGCGCCCGCACAGCACCTTGTTCTGGAACGCCGACTACTTGACGTCCTTTCCAAAGGTGATGGAGCCTACGAGATACTTGAAGTAGGAACCCTTGGCACTCAGCCGCTCGAACTTCATGGGAACGCCGGCGTACTCTTCCATGATCTTCTGCACAGCGACCATGTCCTTAAGATCGATCTTCTTCTCTACGGCTAGCTTGGCGAGTTCCACGCCAACAGTGCTGTGGAGGTAGGACGTGGCGATCGGCCATGTGGCGAAGCGGCCAGCCATGCCCCTCTTTACTATCTCAGCGTTGATCGCCTTCACAATGGCCGGGAAGTTGCCCTTGATATCATCGGTGATCTTGAGGCCCAGAGCGCCCGGGTATCCATGCGTCGGGCTCGGGCAGCACTGCTCTGGGAAGATCGCTCCGGCATGGAGCACTGCCGTGATCAAAGGCTCCTGCATGCCGCAGTTGGTGGAGAAGAACGCGGTGTCCTTCCCATACTTGGCCACCTGACGGGGAACGTCCTCGAGGATGAACTGCTGAGTCGCTGGAAGGCCTCCCTCGCCCATTGGGTCGGGCGCAGTCACGAATACGAACTGAACTCCGAGCTTGTCGCACTCCTGCTTCATGACGTCACGACGGAGGGCGAGATCAGGATATGACATATGGCGCGGGAAGGAGTAGTGTATGAAAGTCTTCGCGCCCATCTTCTTTGCCTGCTGCGGTATGGAGTTGCCGCGGGCCGGGTTGTTCGGAAGCAACGCCAGGTCGACAACGCCATCCACTAGCGGAGGATCGTCGGCCGGCTCGCCCACGATGAAGATCATGTCGGGCCTGAGCTCGCGCGCCTTGCGGATACCGGCGACAGTGCCGGGGACTCCCTGGTTGATTACAATGGCCTTGATGTCGCGGTTAGCCGCGAGGCCTGTAATCTGACCGATGAAGGTTTCCTGCTCGTTCATGAAGTTGTCGGGGTAGGTGCGATGCTCGATCATTCCGGGATACTTCTTGATCGCCGCCTCGGCGCCTCTGTACTCATCCTCTCCCTGAGAGACCGTACCAGTGAGGACTCCGATCTTGAATGCCGGGGCTCCACTGGACATGCCAGCGAGGCTGAGAACCAATGCAAGAGCGAGAATCAACAGAAAGCCTCTCTTTGCCATATCGACACTATCCCTCCTTGTAAAGTAGTGGGGCGTGCTTGCGCGCCCCATAGTCGTTGCCGGTATATTCTACTAGCACGACATGTTTCCTTCTTGCTCGGCCGCTTTCCATGGATTCTCATGCCAAGCGCGCACCGACTCACCGCCCCAGTCTACTGCTGCTCCCTGGCTCTGAACTCCACTCCCATCTCGGCGGCAGTCCGGGAACACGCTTCTACATCCACCCCAGGCACTTTCACGACGGTCAGCACAACCTTAGGGATGCACTTCTTGCTCTCCCGGGCGAAATCCAGCATGGCGTTATAGGCCTGCTGGCCGTATTCGGAATTGCATAGCCGGTCGTACTCCTCCGCATCCTGAGCGTTCAGGCTGATCGACATCACGTCTATCAAGCCTGCAAGCTCAGGAAGAACATCACGGCCGGTGATCAGCTTCGCCAGTCCATTCGTATTCACCCGCAGCCTTACTTCTGGTCGCCGTTTCTTGAGGCAGCGCGCCACCTCCGCCACCACGTCCGGCCTGGCAAGTGGTTCGCCAAACCCACAGAACACCACTTCGCGGTACTTGCCGATGCCTCCGCACTCGTCAATCTCGTCGATGATATCGCCCGCTTCTGGGTCTTCGTCAAGCCACAGATCGTAGTCATCCATTGCGCCAGTGTGCCTTATGCAGAATGTGCAGTTGTTCGGGCACTTGTTCGTGATGTTGATGTACATCGCATCATCAATCTCATATGTCAGGGTCACAGTAACGATCTCCCTCCAAACCACCACTCCCGTCATGGAAGTGACTGTGCAGTTTCCATCCGGTCCCAGAGAGATTGGCACACGATTGTGAGCCTATCGATTCCACGTGCGTGCACAGTTCTATGTTATCATCATACTGGAAGTCATGCCTGCTGACGCCTGTAGATAGGCAACTTTTCCTGGGAATGTGAATAGTGTTATTTTGCCTACAACTTGCCTCTTGAGTATGGGAGGAGGGAATGGACTCAATGAGCTCCGTGGAGGATAAGGAACGCGAGGTTATGCTGGAACTCGTGAGAGTCACTGAGACTGCAGCACTTCTAGCGGGCAGATGCATGGGAATGGGCGACAAGAACCTAGTTGACGATGCTGCTGTTGACGGCATGCGCGGAATGCTATCCCTGGTGAATATCAACGGAACCGTAGTAATCGGTGAAGGCGAGAAGGATCACGCTCCCATGCTGTACAACGGCGAAAGGGTAGGCGCAGGCCGCGACGGCCAGGAGCTAGACATTGCCGTTGACCCAGTTGAGGGAACTAGCCTGGTGGCAAACGGACTCCCTAATGCCATATCTGTGATTGTCATAGCGAACAAGGGAGCCCTGATGCCTGTGCCCACCTTCTACATGCAGAAGATCGCTGTGGGGCCAGAGGCCAAGGACTACATAGACATCGACGCCCCAGTTAGGGAGAATCTTCGAGTTGTTGCAGCCGCGCTCGGGCGCAAGGTGAAAGACCTAACGGTGGTCATCCTGAACAGGCCACGCCACGCCGATCTCATCCGAGAGGTGAGGGAAGCTGGCGCGAGGATCAAGCTCATACCCGATGGCGACGTTGCCGGAGCGATTTCCACGGCGCTTCCGGATACCGGAGTAGATATGCTGATGGGAATAGGGGGCGCCCCAGAGGCAGTGCTCGCGGCCGCCGCCATCAAGTGCCTCGGCGGAGAGATGCAGACCAAGCTGTGGGTTAGGGACGAGGAGGAGGCCGGACGCGCCATGGAACGCGGATTCTCCGACCCCTCCAAAGTGTACTGCGCCGAGGACCTAGCCCACGGGAATAGCATCATCTTTGCGGCAACAGGCATAACCGATGGCGACATGCTTGAGGGCGCGAGATACTATGGCGCCAAGGCTGCCACCGATTCGCTGGTGATGCGAATGCAGACAGGAACGGTGCGCAGAATACGCGCGACCCATGATCTGTCGAGGAAGACCCTCAGATCATTCAGGGCTGGGGTAGAGATGCAAGTTTGACCTCTGATACCCGAACCTCTCCTGATGCGGCGACCTCCATCATGCACTGGACACCCGCGCATGCCACCCCATCGGCGTACAGCCGCACCTCGGCTGCCCATCGCCCGGTTGGCATCCGGGTGTCCTTCAGATTAGCCTCAAGCACCCTCACCTTGCCTGGAAACACCACTCCAGATGGCACAGGAAGCTCCGTCGCCGTCTTCATTCCAGGCATCCTATGGGAGAGCACAGCAGAAGCACGAGCATATGTGTTTCCGTCATTCCTCACCGTGACCATGAGCGTAGGTGAACTCCCGTCACCCCCTCCAGTCGCCTGTACTCCAACGACCGAGATCTTCCTTACCCACTTCCCAGAGAATCTCAACATCACCGGCGCCACGAATACGCTCTCAGCGGCGATATATGACCCGGCCCGCGCCTGAATCGCGGGCCTCGTGGCGAACGAGACTGCGGCCAGGAGGCTGTTCTTCGCCCGATCTGCCGCGTACGCGGGATCCACCGTGAGTTTCACGGAAGCGGATCCACCGGGTTTGAGCACGAAAGCAGCTGGGGACACGCGAAGCGCCTTCGATTCCTCAGTTGAAACGGTCATAGCGTCGATATGCCCATTAGCGTCATGCTCAACACCATATGTCTTGACGTTTACCGAAAGCGACACCGACGCGAAGTTGGTGATGGCAATCGCTCCCGCCGCGGTATCGGCATGCCACAGGAACCTCGTGAGTTCTGCTTCTATCACGGCTGGGGCCAGCATCACGGATATGCCTCGAGCTAAGGCGACAGGCGCCTGCGCACCCTTCGCCGGAAGCCCGGGGGCAACTGCGATTACGAGCGCAACTAGCAGAATGCCTGCGCATAGGCGCACAGCTCTCACAGGGTTTCGGTTCTCGCTGGAATGTATCATCGCATGCGCGGCTCCTCCCCACAGGCGTACCGTGGAGGAGGAGCCGCGACTCCTCCTCTCTGATGCAGGTTGCGCCTTGGCAACTGACCCGCTCGGATCAGCACAGCGCCGCTATATTGTGGAGCTGAGAGTGAACCTCACTATCGTGGAATACGCCGCGTTCGGATTCTCAAGCGCCAGGTCATCCATACCAAGCATCTGCCTGAGACTGATCTGCAACAGTTCATGCATCTCGCCCGTGGGACCACCTGTTTTGACAACTGCAGGCGTAGTGCTCAATGCAGCGAACGGCAGGCCTTCCCGACTCCATTCCAGTGGAGCTTTGAGAGCCCTCGGCCCTGCGGACGCCGGCTGTTCCTTCATGTTGGGCACATCGGATTGTATCATTAGCGAGTATGGAACGTTCGCCTGGACAGTGAGATCTATCGCGTCCTCCAGAATGTTCTCGCCAGGCGCGAGCCCATTCCACGTGAGAATGGCCCCACCTGTGGTCAGTAGGACAGACGGAACCACCTTGGCCATCACCTGGATCTCCCCGTCCAATACTGGAGCGCCATGGCAGGCATTGCCGGCCCACGCCAGGAGTGCTGCTCCGATCAGCACGGTCAGGATTCGCTTTCGCCTCGCAAGCGAGTTCAACATATGACAAACCCCCTCCCTACTTGGACCCTCATTCAGCGTTGCACGCGGACGCCACGCATCTGAGGTCCTTTCAGAAAGGGGTTTTCGCCCAGTTCCAAATTCTTCCTCTAACACTTATGGGCGATTTCCCATCGCCTATGCTGGTGATAATCTGAATATCGCTGCGGCATTGGCGGCAGTCGCTGCCTCCACCTCGGTTACGGGAACGTTCTTGAGCTCAGAGATCCTGCGAACCACCTCTACCACATAGGCAGGCTCGTTGCGCTCTCCCCTGTAGGGGCTAGGAGGGAGATATGGCGAGTCCGTTTCCACAAGCATGCGTTCAAGAGGGACCGCAGCGGCTGCCTCGATCAGGCGCCGCGAGTTCCGATAGGTGACTGGACCTGCGAAGGAGATGTAGCATCCCAGCCTCATCAGGTCGGAAGCCATCTCACTGCTGCCTGAGTAGCAGTGCATAACCACAGCCGGCAAGTTTGGAGCGTACTCCCGGAGCATCTCCAGTGTGTCATGGTGAGCATCCCTGTTGTGTATCTCCACCGGAACTCCCATTTCGCGGGCCAGCTCAAGCTGGGAACGGAACACGCGCAACTGCTGGTCGCGGGGGGAAAGGTCCCTGTAGTAGTCTAGGCCGATTTCTCCGATCCCAACCACCTTCGGAAGCGAAAGCAGCTCGGCCACGGTCGCGATCTCCGCGTCCCCCACTCCAGATGCATCGTGAGGATGAATGCCGACCAGTGCATATACCTCCGGATGTGCTCCTGCGTTGGATACGGCCATCTGCGATGACTGCAGATTGTAGCCAGGGTTGATCACCGTGCCGACTCCAGCAGCGTGCGCCCTCTCGAGAACCGCCCGCACCCCTTCAGAGTACGCGGCATCATCTAGGTGCGCGTGGGAATCCACGATCAAGCCTACTTCACCTTGCTTCCAGGAGGGATCAGTCTCTCCGGGCTTATCAATGCCAGCTGCCTCGGCTCCCCATTCGTTGAGGCAGCGAGGAGCATTCCGTAGGACATCTCTCCTCGAAGCTTCGCCGGCTTCAGGTTGGCCACCACCACAACCTGCTTGCCCACCAGCTCCTCCGGCGCGTAGTGCTGCGCAATACCGGCCACTATCTGCCTCTTCTCCGATCCGAGATCCATTTGGACCCGGAGAAGCTTGTCGGAGCCTGCAATTCGTTCAGCCTCAATCACCGTGGCCACCCGGAGCTCAACCTTCGCGAAGTCCTCGATCGCGATGGTATTCTGGCCCTCCGGTGAAACACTCGGAGCAGGCTGATGAGCAGGAGGCACAGGGATCTTGGATCCTGCAGATGCCCCGGAGACCGCGGAATTCGCCTCGACGAGCTTCGTATCCACCCTCGGAAAAACGGGATTGCCTCGCCTAACCACAGTGCCAGGGGCAAGCCCGCCCCAAGCCGTCGCTTCCCAACCCGCGTCTGTGGGACTCCCGTCGAGCCCGAGCTGATGCCAGATCTCGCAGGATGCCCTGGTTATCACTGGCGAAATCGCAATGCAGACAACCCTCAGGCTCTCCGCGAGGTTGTAGAGGACGGTCCCAAGCCTTCTCATGCCCTGTTCAGTCTTGGCAAGGCTCCACGGGGCCTCGGAATCAATGTACTTGTTCCCGGCATCCACCAACCTAAACAGTTGCTCCAGTCCTTCCTGGAAGGCAAGGCGATCGAAGGCGTCGGCGCACTTCTCGATGACCTCCGCCGCAAGCTCAGGTATCTTCTTGTCCGCATCTCCCCACTCTCCAGGGGCCGGCACGGCGCCATCAGCAAACTTGTTGATCATCGCAGTCGTCCTGCTCAACAGGTTTCCTAGGTCATTTGCAAGATCAGCGTTGATCCTGTAAATGAAATCGGATCTGGAGAAATCCCCATCCTGCCCAAACGGCACCTCGCGAAGGAGAAAATACCTCAGTGAGTCCACGCCGAACTCGCTTACGTACTCCTGCGGCTTTACGACGTTCCCCTTCGACTTCGACATCTTCTCCCCTTCCACAGTCCACCAGCCATGGCCGAACACCTTCTTGGGCAGAGGCATGCCCAAAGACATGAGCATGGCAGGCCAGATCACCGCGTGGAACCTCACGATCTCCTTGCCCATCATGTGAAGATCGGCAGGCCAGTATTTGGCGAATCTCGCGGGGTCATCATGATAGCCTATGGCCGTTAGGTAGGTCGAAAGCGCATCGACCCAGACGTAGATCACATGTTTCGGCTCAAATGGGACAGGAATTCCCCACTTGAACGTGGTTCTCGAAACTGAGAGGTCCTCCAAGCCGCCCTTGATGAAGTTCAGCATCTCATTCCGCCTGCTCGTAGGCTGTATGAAATCCGGGTTAGCCTCAATATGAGCAAGCAGCCGATCCTGGTATTTCGATAGGCGGAAGAAGTAGCTCTCCTCTTTTATCCATTCAACAGGGCGACCGCAATCCGGGCAATTCCCGGAAACCAGATCGGCTTCTGGGAAGAACGCTTCACATGGGGTACAGTACCATCCATCGTAGCTGCCCATGTAGATGTCGCCCGAATCGTACAGCCTTTGGAAAACGTCCTGCGCCACACGGACATGATCCTCATCAGTGGTGCGCACGAAATTGTCGTTCGAAATGTCGAGCCTCTTCCACAGATCCCGGAACGCGGCCGACACCTTGTCGGTGTATTGCTTAGGAGTTTCGCCCTTCGCCTGTGCGGCTCTGTCGATCTTCTGGCCGTGCTCATCGGTTCCGGTGATGAACGACACATCGAACCCCCTGAGCCTCTTGTATCGAGCCAGCACATCGCAGGCAATTGTGGTGTAGGCGTGCCCAATATGCGGCACATCGTTGACATAGTATATCGGCGTAGTGACGTAGAACGGCTGTTTTGTCATTTTATAGTCCTCCAGTGGCGTTCGGGAATGCTGACGGTCCCGAATCAACTCGACTATACCTTGCGTTCTTCGGAGCTGTCAAGGAATTCCTTGCTGTTGAAAGAGACGACCGAACGTGGTATTTTAGTGCGGAGGTGAAAACAATGCCCACCCGCATATGCCATCGCAATGCGCTCAAATGCGTGCCCGGCACTGGGTTGCGACCACACTCCAGCGTCACCGCCATGGCTGCAGTGATCATGATCGCCATTGCAGTCGCCTTTCTGGGAACGGGAGTCGTCGCCGATGCATCCGAATCTCAGGTTCTCGGCGCGTTGTCGCTTGCCTCCGCCAGGACCAACAGCTCTTTCCTTGAGATCACATACGGAGATAGCTTCTCCTTCAAGGTTCCACTAGATGCCGGGTATGTGGTATACGAGCGCAATGATGGCAGAGGCGCGCGCCACCTGTGCCTCGCCCGCTACAACGCCGCGGGCATGGAGTTCGAGGCTGTGGTGGACATGTTTCCATTGGACATGGAGCTGCTATCGCCCCTAGACATACTTGCCAGGAGTATCCTTGTTTCGGGTCAGAAGACAAGAATTGTCCATTCGGACAAAATCGAAGCCGCAGGACTTCCGGGGTTGGACATTTCCATGCAAGGTATAGCCTATGATCGGTACATGCCCGTTGGAGAGATGCGGGTGGTTCTCCTTACGGACTTCACCATGGGAATGAGCTTCACCCTCGTAGAGCACCAGGCAAATGCGGAGATTCATAGGGCGGCCCTTGACGATCTGATATCCACTGTTGTTCTTCACCAGAGGACGAGTGCGGACCCGGTTCAATGACGCACGGCTAGGCATCGCCCGACGTCAAGACTGTGACATCTGCCTGTAAAGCACAGAAATGCTACTAGTTGTGTCCAAATGGACAATGAACCACCCGAGGAATTGTGAACATGCTACTTGACTCCTCTTGGAAAGATTCCTATTATATGTTTGTAGACTATTGTCGAACTATGTTGAAGGGGGGCTGCGAAAATGAAATCCACGGGCATCGTCCGAAAGGTGGACGAACTCGGCCGAGTCGTAATACCCATCGAACTACGGAGAACGTTGCAGATCGCGGAGAAGGACTCTCTTGAGATCTACGTTGACGGCGAGAAGATCATCCTGAAGAAGTACGAACCAGCCTGCATCTTCTGTGGCAACGCTGATGGCATCCGAATCTTCAAGGATAAGAACATCTGCAAGGAGTGTTTCGACCTCATGAAGAGCGTTGGCTAGCCCAACGTGGAGGGCGCTAGCGTTCGGCCAATCGGGTGGGAGGGGGCGCCGTGGGCGCCCCTTCGCTCATCCGAAATATATCTGTCGCACCTCAGCTGTGTACTGCCCGTCCACTCCGTATAGGATAAGGGGGGGCATCACCAGGAGGTCTGCGCTCATATCGCGAACCGCCTCCACCAAAACCATCATCGGCGGGGCATCAGCCCTCGCCTGAACGAACCGCAGTCTTCTGGGCTCCAAATTGGCGCCGCGCATTGCGACAAGCAGGTCCACAAGCCTAGCTGGGCGATGAACCATGGCCAGCCGACCCCTGGATTTCACCAGCTTGCCGGCAGCGCCCACCACGTCCTGAAGTGTGCAAGCGACCTCGTGCTTCGATACTACCTTGCCATCGTCGAGGTTCACCATTCCCCGATCTAGCTTGATGTATGGAGGATTGGAGAGAGCCACATCGAAGGAATCGGGGCCGAACACCGCAGCAGCATTCTTCAGATCATCGTGGATGATCCGGATCTTGTCGCAAAGCCCATTGAGCTCTACACTGCGGCGCGCCATGTCAGCCATGTCTCCTTGGATCTCTATTCCCACAATCTCCGATGGGGCGCGCCTTGCCCACACAAGGAGGGGAATCACGCCGGTCCCCGACCCAAGGTCTATGCAGCGGTCTCCCTGTTTCACCGTGGCGAAATCCGACAGGAGCACTGCGTCCATGGAGAACCTGAACTTCGCCGGATTCTGGATGATCACCAGTCCCGAACGTTGCAGGTCATCCACGCGTTCATGTTCATAGACCATGGCATCGCGCTTGCCATTCCCGTCCGAATCGCCGCCGTTCACAGCTGAGTCACTCTCCATCGGCCATTGGTCCTCCGCCCATGACGGGCTCGCCCGCGGGCGTAGCCTCGCAGTCGGGAATCGACAGCCTCTGGCCGTTCTCTAGTTGCACTGTGAGACTACGCGTCTCGGGATCAATCGAAAGGACCTTCCCCAAGCCTGAAGGAGTGACAACCTTGGCCCCAATATCCGGAACACTCGCTTTCGCGCAACGATACGCAGAGGATTCGAACTTGAGACAGCACATCAGCCTGCCGCATATGCCCGATATCTTCGTCGGGTTGAGCGACAGGTTCTGCTCCTTGGCCATCCTGATGGACACAGGCTCGAAATCCCCAAGAAACGTCGAGCAACATAGGGGACGCCCGCACGGCCCAAGGCCGCCGAGCATCTTGGCCTCGTCCCTGACCCCGATCTGCCGGAGCTCGATCCTGGTGCGGAAGACCGACGCTAGGTCCCGGACGAGTTCTCGAAAATCAACGCGTCCGTCGGCAGTGAAGTAAAATACGATCTTGCTGCCATCGAAAGTGTACTCCACATCAACGAGTTTCATGGGCAGATCATGAGCTGCTATCTTCTGCAGGCCGACTTCCATGGCGCGTTTCGCCTTTTTCTCGTTCTCCGTCACCTGCCGCCTATCCTCATCAGACGCGATGCGAATTACCTTCTTGAGAGGCTGCACGATGTCCTCATCGGGAACGGACTTCGGCCCCACCACAGCCTCCCCGAGTTCAACACCGCGCGCGGTTTCCACAATCACCTCCACCTCAGAGGGAATCTCCATATCTCCAGGGTCGAAGTAGTACACTTTTCCCGCTTTCTTGAACCTGACGCCAACCACATTGACCATAGGCCACCCTCTCACAAAACCAAAGCTATACTCAGAAACAGGTCGTCCATGGCGAGGCGCACGTTTGCATTGGCCCTGATGGCCTCAGCGGTTCTCACGGCGTGCGCTGCCCATTCACTGAACACTCCAGATTCGTGCCTCTGGGCATCATCCAGCATGGCAGTAAGATAATCAGAGTTCATCACCAATTCCTCGTCACCAGTCGCCCGGAGCAAGAAAAGATCTCTGAACCAGGCGGCGATCACGTTGCACACCCCAGACGGACTGGCAATCGTTGCAGCCTCTGTTGAGGCGTCATCCTCAGCTGCCTTTCCTGATGCCTTCTTCACGCACTCCAGAATCTCCTCTGACGCCGCCAGAGCATCGGCGCCATCTCCACATCCTGCCAGCTTCCGCGCCGTGGATATTATGAGATCTCTCGTCTCGAAATACTCAGCGTCCGATGCAAGCCTCACCACGCGGCCAGGAAGGCCTCCGGAGAGCCTCGCTAGGAAGCGCGCCCGTTCCTTTGTCAGGCCGAGTTGTTCAATTGCCCAGGCTGATAGCACGTTCACCGGCAAACACGTCATTCTCACCCTGTGGCATCTTGAAGCGACCGTGGGAAGGAGGGCGGCTGGACTCTCTGCAGTAAGGATGATCAGAGCGTGACCTGGCGGCTCCTCAAGCACCTTGAGCAGACAATTCTGAGCCTCCTCCGTCATAAGATCAGCTCGCCTGATCACCCAGGTTTTCAGCTCTGCTTCGTTCGGCCTCAGGGAAATCCTCGACTGCATTTCGCGGATCTGCGATATCTTGATGCTGCCCCCATCGGGGGAGATTGTGGAGAAATCAGGATGACTGCCACGAATGATCTTCTCACAATTAGTGCATTCGCCGCAGTAGCCAAGGCGAAACTCCTCGCCAGGCCGTGAAGTGCAGTTGGCAGAGAGAGCAAGCCTGGTCGCCAGGAGTGTTCTGCCGCTCCCACGGGGCCCCCAAAGGAGATAGGCATGTGACAGTTTCTGTGAAGAGAGTTCCATATCCAGCAGGCGGATGGCGTCACTGTGTCCCACAATCTCAGAGATTCGCATCAGGCCGCACCTCCCTGGCGCGATCCTCCAGAAACCTCGCGACTGAAGCGTAGATCTCCTCGTGGACCTCATCTACTCGTCGTCTCGCGACGCACACTACCCGGAACCTCTCAGGTTCACGAGATGCAAGGCTGAGATACGCGGCCCGGACAGCTCCGTGAAACTCGATCTTCCTAGCCTCTATCCTGTCAGCATCACGGCAGCCTGTGACCCGTTCCACACCGATCCGAGGATCGACATCGAGTAGAACTGTGAGGTCCGGCTTTAGTCCACCAGTGGCGATGCTGTTGACTACGGTCACAGACTCGATGTCCATCCCAAGCCCGTACCCCTGGTATGCAAGGCTTGAGTCCACGAACCTCTCCGCGATCACCACCTGCCCACGGGCAAGCGCTGGCAGGATCACCTCAGCAACATCCTGAGCACGGTCAGCCGCGTACAGGAGAAACTCAGCGGTGCCGCACATCCCGGAAGACCCGGTGTCGAGGATAATATCCCGTATCCTCTGTCCAATTCCGGTGCCGCCTGGCTCATGGGTTCGAACTACATCATATCCCTCCGCCGCTAGGCGGCGGGCGAGAAGCCCAGCCTGTGTGGTCTTCCCGCCCCCATCAGGGCCTTCGAGAGTTATGAAAGCCCCTCGCGTCAGCATCAGCGTTTCCCATCTTTCACCACGGTCACGATGAGCTGTCCATCAGAGCCAAACGACAGACCACGGAAAGCGGCGCCCAGAGAGAGCGCCTCCTCTATAACCACCAGGTGGCCCTCGTCAATGACTTCGCCGGGGTACAGAAGGGGTATTCCGGGTGGATAGGGCGCTACAACTTCTGCGCACACCCTGCCCGCCGCTTCAGCGATGTTCGCAAGCTCATGTGCAGCCAAAGTGGCCTGCCGCGGCAGAAGCGCACGTTCGGCGGATGCAAACAGATGCTTGGTGAAAACCGCCTGCGCTCCAGCTGCGCCCCTCACAAGCTTGCGGCTGCTGGCGCCGGCGCCTGAACAATTGTCGGCGCCCGTGCAAGAGCAGCACCCCGTCGCTTCACGCTCGCGCCTCGCCTCATCGGCGATCCTGATCACGGCGTCAACCAGATTGTCGATAGTCTCCTCAGTGTCGCCGTAGGTCACGAACGCGATCACGTTCTCGAGGTCGGCGAGCTCAACTCTGACGTTGCACTCATCGATCAGCCGGTTCTTTAGATCATAGCCAGCCACGCCCAGATCGATAAGGGAGATAGTTAGCTTGAGTGTATCCATGGAGGGTTTGGATAGGACTCTCACTCCTGGCACGGAAGCCAGTCGCTGCCGCGCCCTAGCCGACAGCTTCACGGCATAATCGATCAGCTCACGCCCCCGCATCCTCACAACAGTCGCAGCGATGTCGAGCGAAGTCATGAGAATATACGATGGGCTCGTGGACTGTAGAATAGCCAGCATCCGCTGGACACGGTCTGGGTGGACTCGCTCACCCTTTATGTGCAGCATGGAGCTGCCGGTAAACGATCCGAGCATCTTGTGCGTGCTCTGGACTACCATGTCCGCCCCGCAGTCCAGCCCAGACAAAGGAAGATCGTCGTGGAAGTGAATGTGCGGACCATGAGCCTCGTCGACCAACAACGGGATGTCCCTGTCATGACACAGTTTCACAAGTGGAGCTAGGTCCTCAGCTATTCCATAGTAGTTGGGCCTGGTGATAAGGCACGCCTTTGCATCAGGATTTTCCTCGAGGGCCTGCGCATATGCCTCCGGCCTCACGCCCAAGCTCACGCCCCATTCCGGATCGATATCCGGATACACGAACACGGGAACCAATCCGAACAGAATCACGGCTCCAATGACTGATAAGTGCGCATCGCGGGGTATGACGATTTTCTGCCGCTCTTTGCACGTAGTCATCACCATCGCATGAACGCCCGCCGTGGTTCCATTAGTGAGGAAGAAGGTCCTGTCGGCGCCAAAGGCCTCCGCTGCCAGGTCCTGCGCACGCTTTATGCATCCTGAAGGCGAGTGGAGATTGTCCATGCCTCGCGTCTCGGTGATGTCCATCGCGAGCAGGTTGGCCTTGAATGCCTCGGCAACCTCTGGCGGATAACCCAGTCCGCCCTTGTGGCCAGGCATGTGGAAACGAACCGCATGCTGGTTCACATAACCCAGCAGTGTCTGGAAAAGCGGGGCATCGAACTCCTCGAGAGGAATATCAAGAAGGTTTGAGATGCTCTCGTTGGTGGTAGACACTTCCGATCTTATCTTCTCCTTTGCACCGCCGAACGGCGGTTACTAGGACGACATCGCCCTTGACTCGAACACGTGTTCGTGCTAACATCTGGTTAGTGAACGCATGTTCTCCAAATGCGCCATGGGCGAAGGGGGCATCAACAATGAAAGGCGCGGTTCACATCTACACCACCACTGTGCCGCCTGGTCCGTCCGAAATGTGGCAGGCCGTCGCCCTAATGCAGAGGCCCAACGGCCGGTCAGTATCGGAGTTCATCGAGCCGATACGGGATCCGGGCAATGCTGATAGCCGCATTGCTGCCTACGCGGCTATCCTGCTCGCCCTGGCAGTAGGGCGAAAACATGGCGCGAACAGTGCCGTTATCTACTCCGATGATCCACTGACAATCGAGGCGTTGAACAAGCGTGCAAGGGTGGTTCCGGGAGCTATCGGCCTGTATCTGCAGGCCAGGGCCTTTGCGCACTCCTACAGAAGGAGCGAGTTCCGGTACGCGGCCTATCCCACAATCAGCGATCTGCCGGTCATGACTGTCGGCTGCTGAAGCCCCATCAACTGCAGTATCGTAGGGGCAACGTCAGCGAAATCGCCGTCATCACGCAGCTCGGTCACATCCGTGCAGGCAAGTATGAACGGCACTCGATTCAGCGAGTGCGCGGTGTTAGGCTGCCCAGTCGCGGGATCCACCATTTCATCAGCGTTACCGTGATCGGCGGTAATGATCATCGCTCCGGAGGCACTTCGCACCGCATCCCACACCTGTCCTAGGCAGCTGTCGACCACCTCGACCGCTGCCACCGTCGCATCACGTTTGCCCGTGTGGCCAACCATATCGCCATTGGCGAAATTCACGATGACGAAATCGTATATCCCAGAGCGGATTCTCTCCGTCACCTCGGCGGCGACTCCCCTCGCGCTCATCTCTGGTGCAAGGTCGTAAGTGGCAACCTTCGGCGATGGCACAAGCACCCTATCCTCCATGGCGAACGGCTCCTCGCGGCCCCCATTGAAAAAGAAAGTCACATGGGCGAACTTCTCGGTCTCTGCCGCATGAAGTTGGGACTTGCCCGCTTTCGACAGGACCTCAGCGAGAGTATCCGAGGGCTCGGGGACAGAAAACGCAACCGCGATGCCGGCATCGAGATACTTCATCATGCACACATAGTGTACGCAAGGCCGTGCGCCGCGGTCGAACCCAGTGAAGTCCTCGAAGTTGAAGGCGCCGGTGAGCTGCCTCGCCCTGTCACCGCGAAAATTGAAGAATATGACGGAGTCACCATCGCGAACAGCCCCAACTGGTGAGCCATCGTGATTACATATGACCACCGGTTCTACGAACTCATCGGTCACGCCGTCAGCGTAGGAGTTCCTCACCGCGTCCAGGGCCGAGTGGGCCGTCCGGCCCTTGCCATGGACTATGGCATCCCACGCAAGTTTGGTCCTGTCCCACCGATTGTCCCGATCCATCCCGTAGTATCGGCCGCTCACCGTGGCTATTTCGCCAACGCCTATCTCAGCAATCTTGGCCTCCAGAGCCTCGACGAAACCTTCCGCGCTGGACGGAGGCACATCGCGACCATCTAGGAACGCATGCACATACACACGTTCCACGCCTAGGTTGCGGGCCATCTGCAGTAGCACGTAGATGTGATTCTGATGAGAGTGCACCCCTCCAGGCGAAACTAGGCCCATCAGGTGTAGTGCTCTGTTAGCCTTCACGGCATTCTGCATAGCGTCCACTAGGACCTCGTTTCTCTGGAACTCACCCGTTTCGATGAGGTGATTCAGATATGTCAGGTCCTGATAGACGATGCGGCCCGCGCCGAGGCACAGGTGGCCGACTTCTGATCCACCCATCTGCCCGTCCGGAAGCCCAACCGAACGGCCGTGGGCCGGAAGAGTCGTGTGAGGGCACTGCTTTTGCAGTCTCTTGAAGTTCGGAGTGCAGGCAACCGAGATAGCATCATCGGCGCCGCCATCTCCAACTCCCCATCCATCCAAGATCACAAGGGCAACTGGCCGGTAGTGATTCATCGAGCTAGCACCCCCAGAGGCAGGCTGTCCTCTCGAACAGCAGAACTATCGTATCACATGCACCCTGGTCCATCAACACCGCCTGCACGGGCTGCCTGCACGACGCACGGCCTGGGTGACCAGCGCCACGTGCTTTGATGCAGCAGCCGGCCGCCTGGTGGACCCTGCCATGACGCCGCCCTGGCTGGCTCAGATCGGCCTTGACACACCATTGAGATCCGCCGGCCCGCTTTTATGCAGGCCGGCGGATCTCTCGCTGTTCAAAGGCGCCTATGTATGAGGGTGGCTGGCGCGGCAAGGCTGCTCTTCCATCTACTTGATGAAGGAGAGAGTAGCTATCACCGACGAGAACACAATCGAGACCATCGAGATCAGCTTTATGAGGATGTTGAGAGACGGTCCCGAGGTATCCTTGAACGGATCGCCCACGGTATCGCCAACAACGCTGGCCTTGTGTGCCTCAGAGCCCTTCCCGCCGAGCTCGCCCGATTCAATGTACTTCTTAGCATTATCCCACGACCCGCCGGCGTTCGCCATCATGACGGCCATCATGAAGCCAGTAACGACGGTGCCGACGAGAAGCCCGCCAACCCCGTTCGGGCCGAGGAAGATGCCAGTAAGAATCGGCGCGATTACAGCTATCAGCGAGGGAAGCACCATCTCCTTCTGCGCTGCAGCTGTGCATATATCTACACACCTAGCATAGTCAGGCTTGGCCTTGGCCTCCATGAGACCAGGTATCTCCTTGAACTGCCTACGAACTTCCACCACGATGCCCTGCGCAGCGCGGCCCACGGCCTGCATCGTGAGGGCAGAGAATACGAACGGAAGCATGCCTCCAATGAATAAACCAACCAACACCGGTGGATCCATGAGGCTGAATACGAACTTCGCCTCGGGGAGTATGGCGGCAATCTGATCTCGATACGCGGCAATGAGGGCCAGGGCAGTGAGAGCCGCAGAGCCTATGGCGAATCCCTTACCCGTGGCAGCAGTGGTGTTGCCCAGCGAATCCAGCGCATCAGTGCGCTCACGGACAGACGCAGGCATCCCTGCCATCTCAGCGACCCCACCGGCATTGTCGGCAACCGGGCCATACGCGTCGGCAGCAAGGGTAATCCCTAGAGTCGAGAGCATTCCCACAGCCGAAATGGCAATTCCGTAGAGGCCCATCGTCTCGCTTGCGGCGCCCCCTGCCACAAAGTAGCTAACCAGCACCGCCGCTCCTACGACCAGAATGGGGAGCGCCGTGGATATCATGCCCACCGACATGCCTGAGATAATGACTGTCCCCGGACCCGTGAGGGCGGACTGAGCTACGAGTCTGGTTGGAGCGTGGTCAGCAGAGGTGTAGTATTCAGTAACGAGCCCAATAGCCACACCAGATACGAGACCAGCAATGACTGCCCAGTACACCCCCATGTGCTCAGGTCCGAGAGTCGAGCGTATAAGGATCCAGGCAGCTATGACAATTATGATTGCGCTTGTGTTGACGCCGCGGCGCAGCGCAGCTAGAAGGGCAGACTGCTCAGTTTTCTCGCCGGTGCGAACGAGGAAACTGCCGACGACTGCGGCCAGTACTCCGATGGATGCAAGAACCAGCGGCAGCACAACCCAGTTGATTCCAAGCTTGAGTGATGCACCTAGAGCTGCTGTAGCGACAATCGATCCCACGTACGACTCATACAGATCAGCACCCATCCCAGCCACGTCGCCAACGTTGTCGCCGACGTTATCCGCTATTACCGCAGGATTGCGCGGATCGTCCTCTGGGATCCCCTTCTCGACCTTGCCGACCAGGTCAGCCCCTACATCGGCCGCCTTGGTGAATATCCCACCGCCAACCCTGGCGAACAGAGCCATCGAACTCGCACCCATGCCCGAAGTAAGCAGGGCCGATGTGACCGTGGACAGACGCATGGCAGCATCCGCTATTGGCTGGACAGAAGTGTAGTACCATGTGAGTCCAAAGTACCAGATAGAAAGGTGGACCAGTGACAGTCCCACCACAGTGAGACCCATTACGGAACCTGACGCGAACGCAACTCGAAGCCCTTCATTGAGACTCCTTGAGGCAGCCTGCGCCGTCCTGGCGTTGGAGTTGGTCGCGGTGCTCATCCCTATATACCCGGCAAGCCCTGAGAAGAACCCGCCACTGAGGAATGCAAATGGAGTGAAGTAGCTTAGGTGACCAGTGCCTGCAAGCACCAACAGAACGAGAAACATCACGGCAAAAAACAGAACAACACCACGATACTGGCGGCTCAGGTAGGCCCTTGCGCCCTCCCTAATTGCCTCAGAGATGTGACGCATCTCCTCCGATCCTTCGTCCTTGTGGCTTATCACTGCTGAGAAGTACCCTGCAACTGCAAGCGCAATGACAGCGCTCACCGGAACCAAGAACGCCAATGACCCGAAATCCATCAACGCCTCCGCCCGAAAAACGATTTCCGGGCGTTCACCCTCCCTCCATAGGTGCCTTGATTCTGCCAGCTACCTTCATACACGATAGCATAGAAGGGACTTCCCAGTCAAACCATCTCGTTCCTGCCTGCATCGCAGTTCGGTTCAGCACTATTCAAACATAGTCTGGCATTCCTCGGCTTGCTGCTGGGATGCCATCTCCCTTCGGCAGCCTCCTGCCCGGTTCGAGATTGAGCGCCGCCTTGATACTATGTCAAGAGCTTACAGTGCATTCCCCTTGAGCAGGGCTTTCGCACTACCCTGTCGCGTACAGCGCCGAGTGGTCTCTCGGGCCCCTAACCCGATTGGAGAAAGTGCGGGGTATGATGTATCATCGAGTTGAGGGGTTTGGCCGAGTGCATAGCAGGCACGAGTCCCGAACGATCGTGGAAGCCCATGAAGTGAACATTGTATACATGAGACACTACAACGAACAACGGGCACAGGGGAGTCCCTATTGCATGGCGCCCAGAGACTTCAGCAAGGGGTTCACTGAGGGGACTGTGACGGCTAGACTCTTCGCAGTGTGAAACCTGATTCGGTGAGCATTCGACGTCACACGCGACCACGGTATCAATACGATTTGAGGAGCGGTGCAATCGAGATGAGTTGTTCGAATAGTGTCAGTTTTAGGGTGGAGAGGGATTTTATCGGGGAAAGGGAAGTGCCGAAACAGGCCTTGTACGGCATTCAGTCACTCCGTGGAAGTGAGAACTTTCACATCACAGGGCAGAGAATGCATCGCGGGCTCGTTGTCGGGCTGGCCATGGTGAAGAAGGCGGCGGCACTCGCCAATGCGGAACTCGGCTATCTGTCGCCCGAAGTCGGATCTGCCATAGCGGCGGCAGCTGACGAGATCATCGCCGGCAAGCATCTGGACGAGTTCATCGTCGACGCCATACAGGGCGGCGCCGGTACATCCATGAACATGAACGCCAACGAGGTTCTGGCCAACAGGGCAAGTGAGATTCTCGGGGGCGAGAAAGGCGCAAATAGCCTTGTGAGCCCGCTCAACCATGTGAACCTCGGGCAGTCCACCAACGATGCGCTTCCTGCTGCTGCAAGAATCGCTCTTCTGACAGAGCTGAAGCCGACCGTCAAAGCCCTCCGCGAGCTGGCTGCGGCCCTTCGCAACAAGGGCGAAGAGTTCAAGGATGTCCCGAAAATGGGGCGGACTCACCTGCAGGATGCCGTTCCGATAACTCTCGGACAGGAGTTCCATGCGTGGGCCAAAGCTATAGGCCGCGATGTGGAGAGAATCGAGTATTCGGGCAAGGGTCTGGAGTGGGTCAACCTGGGAGGCACCGCTGTGGGCACAGGCCTCAATGCCGACGCCGAGTATATACGTCTTGCCGTCAACCAGCTCTCCAAGATCAGCGGCTACGACCTGAAGTCTCCTGAGGATCTTGTTGACGCTACACAGAACCTTGACACTGTGGCATTCGTATCCGCCTGTCTGAAGGTCTGTGCGATCAACCTGATCAAGATCGCCAATGACATCAGGCTGCTCGCCTCCGGACCCATGGCCGGGCTTTACGAGATTCGATTGCCCGAGGTTCAGCCCGGATCGTCTATCATGCCAGCCAAAGTCAACCCAGTTATCGCCGAGGTTGCCAATCAGGTCGGATTCAACATCCTCGGCAACGACCTCGCCGTCACTATGGCAGCGCAGGCCGGGCAGCTCGAGCTGAACGTGTTCCAGCCAGTGATGCTCTACAACCTGCTGGAGTCCATCCAGATACTCGGCAACGTTGCCCGGACATTCAAAGATAAATGCATCGTTGGCATCAAGGCCAACAAGGAGCGCTGCCTGGAGATGGTCGAGGAGGGCGTGGGCATCGCAACTGCCCTGGTTCCGTATATCGGCTACCAGCCTTCCTGCGACATCGCCAAAGAGGCTCGCGCAACGGGCAAGAACGTTCGTGCCCTGGTCATGGAAAGAGGGCTCATGACCGAGCAGGAACTGAGCCACGTATTCGCGCCGTCTAGAATAACAAGGCCCGGAAAGCCGGATCTGGAGTTGAACCGTCACAGAGTGGCTGCTGCCAGCAATGCGTGTGCGACCACCAAGTCCTGACTTGCGTCTCTGTGGATCGCTGACCCATCCAAGCATCAGTCCAGTAGCCGGAACTGCCCCTACGGAGGCAGATAAGGAGGAGTATGCATGTCGCTAAGGGAAGATGCCCTGAAACTTCACAAGGACAACATGGGCAAGATCGAGGTAGTCAGCAAGGTCCCTCTCCGAAACAAGCAGGACCTGAGCCTGGCGTATACCCCCGGCGTCGCTGAACCGTGCAAAGAGATCAACGCCGATCCCGACAAGATCTACGACTACACCAACAAGGGGAACATGGTGGCTGTGATCACCAACGGCACGGCCGTACTGGGCCTAGGCGATATCGGCGCAGGAGCCGGAATGCCTGTCATGGAAGGGAAGGCGGTTCTCTTCAAGGGGTTTGCCGCAGTAGACGCGTTCCCGATCTGCCTGGACACAAAGGATCCTGATGAGATAGTCATGATAGTTAAGCGCCTCGAGCCGACGTTTGGCGGCATCAACCTGGAGGATATCTCGGCGCCGACATGTTTCGAGGTTGAGAACAAACTCAAGAAGATCAGCAACATCCCTGTTTTCCATGATGACCAGCATGGCACGGCTATCGTGGTGTGCGCCGCGATGATCAGCGCGCTCAAGCTCGTAGGAAAAAAGGCATCGGAGGTCAGGGTAGTCGTTAACGGGGCCGGAGCGGCAGGCATCGCCGTGACGAAGCTACTGATGACAGTAGGCGTGAAGAACGCGATTCTGTGCGACTCCAAGGGCGCCATCTACGAGGGCAGGCCATTCGGCATGAACCCGTACAAGGACGAGATCGCCTCGATCACCAACAGGAACAAGCTTCAGGGTCAGCTTGCGGAGGTCATCCGGGACGCCGATGTCTTCATCGGCCTTTCTGCAGCAGGCTGCGTGACCCGAGAGATGGTGGCCAGCATGGCTAAGGATGCCATCATCTTTGCGATGGCCAACCCGGTGCCGGAGATCATGCCCGATGAGGCCAGGGCCGGCGGAGCAAAGGTCATCGCGACAGGAAGGTCCGACTTCCCCAACCAGATCAACAACGTCCTGGCTTTCCCGGGCCTCTTCCGCGGCGCGCTGGATGCACGGGCAAGCGCCATCAACGAGGAGATGAAACTGGCTGCAGTCTACGCCATCAGCAACATCGTGACTGAGAGCGAGCTGAACCCGGATTACATCATCCCTGGCCCCTTCGATACGAGAGTGGCCCCAGCCGTGGCTGCCGCAGTTGCCAAGGCGGCGATGGAAACCGGCGTTGCCAAGCTCAAGGTTTGCCCCGAGGAGATAGCTGCCCACACCGTCAAGATGGTCGAAGCGGTCAGGACTGCGTGGAAGTAACGGAGGCCGTCGACCGGCAGCACGTCCGGGCTTGGGCCGTGCTGCGGTCGACAATTGCCTGACCAGACAGTCAGTTTCGTGACAAGGAGGGTGACGAGATGGGGTGCGCGAAATCCAGAGTCATTCCAGCAGGCGAAATCACAAACGCAATGGAGAAGCTGTGCATCAGCGCTTGCTGCAATCTCCCGGAAGAAAACCTCAAGAGGATAGAGGCGTTCGCCGCCACTGAGGAGTCGGAGGTAGGGCGGCAAGTGCTCGAGATGATACTGGAAAATCACCGCCTTGCGGCCAGGGAGCAGAGGCCCGCGTGTCAGGACACGGGGGTGGCGGTGGTCTTCCTTGAAATGGGGCAGGATGTCAGGATCGAGGGAGGCGACCTTGCCGCAGCCATCAACGAGGGCGTGCGGCGCGGTTACGAGAAGGGTTGCCTGAGAAAATCTGTGGTGTCGGAACCGTTGTTTGAGCGCAGGAACACCCGCGACAACACGCCGGCCATCATCCACACCGATATTGTCCCGGGCGACAAGCTCAAGATCACTCTAGCGCCCAAAGGCGGCGGAGCCGAGAACATGAGCGGCATTGCCATGATGATTCCAGCAGCAGGCGTCGAGGGCGTTCGGAAGTTCGTGATCGATCAGGTTCGCAAGGCCGGACCCAACCCGTGCCCGCCGATCGTAGTGGGCGTAGGAGTGGGCGGCAACTTCGAAACCGCCCCTCTGCTTGCCAAGAAGGCGCTTGTGCGCCCCATGGGAAGCAAGAACCCCAATCCCGCATATGCGGCCTTGGAGGATGAGCTTCTTGAGGCCATAAACAAGCTGGGGATCGGGCCGCAGGGACTGGGCGGCAGCACGACTGCACTGGCTGTGCACGTGGAATACGCACCGTGTCACATCGCCAGCCTGCCAGTGGCAGTCAACTTGAACTGCCACGTGTCGCCGCACCAGAGCATCACCTTGTAAGCAGGGGAGGGAGAGAGCGAAATGGCAAAGCGGATTACCACCCCGCTGGACGAGGAGACTGTGGCGCGCCTGAAAGCAGGAGATCAGGTGTTGCTGTCAGGCGTGGTGTATACGGCCAGAGACGCGGCTCACAAAAGGCTTATTGCTCTTATCGAGGAAGGAAAGGAGCTTCCGATTGATCTTCAGGGGCAGGTCATCTACTATGTCGGGCCTGCGCCGGCCAAACCTGGGAATCCAATCGGCTCGGCCGGCCCCACCACCAGCGGACGCATGGATCCCTATGCTCCAACGCTTATGGAGCACGGCATGAAAGGCATGATCGGCAAAGGAATGCGGTCCAAGGATGTTAGGGACGCCATGATCCAGCATCGCGCAGTCTACTTCGCCGCGGTGGGCGGAGCGGGGGCGCTTGCGGCCAAGAGGATCAAGTCGGCGGAGGTCGTTGCCTACGAGGATCTTGGGCCTGAGGCCATCCGCAAGCTGTACGTGGAGGACCTTCCGCTGTTCGTCATCAACGACATCTACGGCGACGATCTCTACGAACAGGGAGTCGCGAAGTACCGGAAGGACTAGCGTCATCAGAGGCGAGCCTGGCAAATGGTCGCGAGCCCCGTGCCGAGCACGCAATCGATCTGCTGTCTAGCCTTGTGTCCATAATCGGTTCGGTAATGAAGCGCGAGGCCGTAGCCTGGCGCTTCATTATAAAGAAAGATCCGGCGGCGACCTACTCTCCCAGGCCGTTGCCAGCCAAGTACCATCGGCGCTGGAGGGCTTAACTACTGTGTTCGGAATGGGAACAGGTGTGACCCCTCCGCCATTGCCACCGGAAAACCTATTCAGCTGTATTAGGCACATGCCCTTTGACAACCGCATATCGGATGAGCGTCTTTAGGATTTCGCGCAAGGTCAAGCCCTCGACCCATTAGTACCGGTCAGCTAAGAACGTTGCCGCTCTTACACATCCGGCCTATCAACCTTGTCTTCTTCAAGGAGTCTTACCAGGTAACCCTGTGGGAGATCTCATCTTGGGGCCGGCTTCGCGCTTAGATGCTTTCAGCGCTTATCCGATCCATACTCGGCTATCCGGCTGTGCCACTGGCGTGACAACCGGTCCACCGGCGGTATGTCAATCCCGGTCCTCTCGTACTAGGGACCGTTCCCCTCAAATCTCCTACGCCCACGACAGATAGGGACCGAACTGTCTCACGACGTTCTGAACCCAGCTCGCGTGCCGCTTTAATGGGCGAACAGCCCAACCCTTGGAACCTACTTCAGCTCCAGGATGCGACGAGCCGACATCGAGGTGCCAAACCTCCCCGTCGATGTGGACTCTTGGGGGAGATAAGCCTGTTATCCCCAGGGTAGCTTTTGTCCGTTAAGCGATGGCCCTTCCACTCGGAATCCACCTGATCACTAAGCCCGACTTTCGTCCCTGCTCGACATGTTCGTCTCGCAGTCAAGCTCCCTTCTGCCTTTGCACTCTTCGCGCGATTTCTAACCGCGCTGAGGGAACCTTGGGGCGCCTCCGTTACCTTTTAGGAGGCGACCGCCCCAGTCAAACTGCCCACCTGAGATTGTCCTGCTCCCGGTTTCACGGGATCCAGTTAGAACTCCAGCAAAACAAGGGTGGTATCCCAACGTTGGCTCCACGCGCACTTGCGTCCGCGCTTCTCCGCCTCCCACCTATCCTGTACATGCCCTGCCAAAATCCAATCTCAGGCTACAGTAAAGCTCCATGGGGTCTTTCCGTCTGGTCGTGGGTAACCCGTATCTTCACGGGTATTTACAGTTTCGCCGAGTCCCTCGTCAAGACAGCGCCCAAGTCGTTACGCCATTCGTGCAGGTCGGAACTTACCCGACAAGGAATTTCGCTACCTTAGGACCGTTATAGTTACGGCCGCCGTTCACCGGGGCTTCGGTTCTGGGCTTCGCATTGCTGCTGACTCATCCCCTTAACCTTCCGGCACTGGGCAGGCGTCAGCCCCTATACTTCGTCTTGCGACTTAGCAGAGACCTGTGTTTTTGGTAAACAGTCGCTCGGGCCGTTTCTCTGCGGCCCCCTCAGGCTTCAGCCGTGTAGGCCTATACCCTAATGGGGCGCCCCTTCTCCCTAAGTTACGGGGTCATTTTGCCGAGTTCCTTAACGAGGGTTCTCTCGCGCGCCTTAGGATTCTCTCCTCGCCTACCTGTGTCGGTTTGCGGTACGGGCGCCTGATCACTCGCTAGCGGCTTTTCTCGGCAGCTTGGGATCGACCAGTTCCGCGGACGTATCCGCACCCCATCGCGTCTCGGGCTTTCGCACCGCGGATTTCCCTACGGCGCACCCTACTCGCTTGGACAGGCTATTCCATCAGCCTGCTGTGTCTACCCTTCTGCGTCCCCGCTTCGCTCAAACGCGATCGAGGCAGCACTGGAATCTCAACCAGTTGTCCATCGCCTACGCGTTTCCGCCTCGGCTTAGGCCCCGGCTTACCCTGAGAGGACGAACCTTCCTCAGGAAACCTTAGGCTTCCGGCGGGCAGGATTCTCACCTGCCTTTTCGCTACTCATACCGGCATTCTCACTTCCCTGCCGTCCACACGTCCTTACAGTCGTGCTTCCACCAGCAGGCAACGCTCCCCTACCATCCCATTCGAGATCCGCGGCTTCGGTTGACAGCTTAAGCCCCGTACATTTTCGGCGCAGCCCCACTTGACCAGTGAGCTATTACGCACTCTTTGAATGAATGGCTGCTTCTAAGCCAACATCCTGGTTGTCTGGGCGGTTCCACATCCTTAACCACTTAGCTGTCAATTTGGGACCTTAGCCGGCGGTCTGGGCTGTTTCCCTCTCGACTATGAAGCTTAGCCCCCACAGTCTGACTCCCGAGCATCTCCTTACGGCATTCGGAGTTTGAAAGGGGTCGGTAACCTTTCAGGGCCCCTTACCCGATCAGTGCTCTACCTCCGTAAGCTTAAACTCGAGGCTAGCCCTAAAGCTATTTCGGGGAGAACCAGCTATCTCCGGGTTCGATTGGCATTTCACCCCTATCCACAGCTCATCCCATAGTTTTTCAACACTAATGAGTTCGGGCCTCCATGCGACTTTACTCGCACTTCACCCTGGCCATGGATAAATCACCCGGTTTCGGGTCTACAGCATACGACTTTTCGCCCTTTTAAGACTCGCTTTCGCTTCGGCTCCGCGTCATCCGCTTAACCTTGCCGCATACCGTAACTCGCCGGTCCGTTCTACAAAAAGTACGCGGTCAGGCTGGCTTGCGCCATAGCCCTCCCACTGTTTGTAGGCATCACGGTTTCAGGTACTATTTCACTCCCCTTCCGGGGTGCTTTTCACCTTTCCCTCACGGTACTAGTTCACTATCGGTCGCCAGGTAGTATTTAGCCTTGGGAGGTGGTCCTCCCAGCTTCCCGCGGGATTCCTCGTGTCCCGCGGTACTCAGGATACGGCCCATCCGCCGCGCATCCCCCTTCGCCTACGGGGCTTTCACCCTCTGTGGCCCGCCGTTCCAGGCGGTTCCGCTGAAAGATGCGCTATCCGGACGGAGCCCTGCAGGACTCCTCGACCGCTCCTACAACCCCATCCGCGCAACGCCTGCAGGCTATCACGCGCGCATGGTTTAGGCTCCTCCCCTTTCGCTCGCCACTACTCGGGGAATGCATCATTGTCTCTTTTCCTCGGGGTACATGAGATGTTTCAGTTCCCCCGGTTCCCTTCCATGGCCTATGTATTCAGCCATGGATGCCGCGGCATTCCCCGCGGCGGGTTTCCCCATTCGGAAATCCTCGGTTCAAACGCTTGCTTGCAGCTCGCCGAGGCTTATCGCAGCTTGCCACGTCCTTCATCGGCTCCTGGCGCCAAGGCATCCACCGTGTGCCCTTAGTAGCTTGACCTTACA